>JAJOHZ010000038.1 GCA_021209625.1 Erysipelotrichaceae bacterium
CATCAACTCAACTTTAAGCTACCTGTCGATCGACGTGTCATTATTAGACAAACGCAACGCTGTGAGCGATATCTTAACTCATTTAAACGACACTCGCTTTTAAAAACGAGTGATCACATTTTCGAATCATGTGTTTCACACTATCTTGTTTAAAAAGGCTTCTTTTTTTCTTTTTTCAGTTATAATCTTTAGGTATGACACAAATGATCCATCAACAAACATCGAGAAACCATATTAAATCCATTTTGCTGGTTGTTTTATCAGCTTTTTTAGGTGCATTATCCATTAAAGTGTTCATTGAAAATGGGAGCTTATTTCCTGGTGGATTCGCAGGCATTTCTGTTTTGGTTCAACGACTCTCCCAAAAATACTATAATATTTCGATTCCATTTGGTTTGCTTTATCTTGGATTAAACATTTATCCCACCATCCTTGTTTATCGTTATGTGGGTAAATGGTTTACGCGATACAGTGTGCTTCAAATTGGTTTAGTTTCAATCTTTGTTGAGATGATTCCAAAGATTGCGATTACCAATGATATCTTATTGATTGCGGTGTTTGGGGGTATTTTTTCAGGAGTTGCAGCATCACTTTCTCTTATGGCTAATGCCAGTGGAGGAGGAACTGATTTTATTGCACTCTACATCTCACATAAAACCAACACTCAGTCGTGGAATTATATCCTTGCAGCCAATGCGGTAGTGTTAACCATTGCAGGTTTGTTCTTTGGATGGGAAATTGCTCTGTATTCCATTATTTTTCAATTTGTTTCTACCACCATTGTTTCAAATATGTATCAACGTTACAAATTGATGAGTATTCGCATGTTTACTTCTAAACCTGATGAGCTCACTCAAGCCATTCTAAGTAAAACCAGACATGGTATTACTAAACTCTGGGGTGAAGGTGGGTACAGTAAGAAACAAGTAGCGATGTTGTATATGGTTGTTAATTCCTATGAAGTGAATCAAGTCATTGAAGTTGCACAACTTGCTGATCCTAAAGTCTTCATTGATATTTCAAAAACCGAAAAGGTGATAGGGAACTACTATCGTAAACCACTCGACTAATGCTTGAATTTTCAAGCATTTTATTTGTTTTAGACCGATTACACTGATATATTTAAGGTGCTTAACTATGAAAGGCAAATTATGGAAAAACATGAAATCATACAAGCTTTACTATTACAAATGAGAAAGCTTAGAATGATGGAATCAAAAATTGTTCGTTTGACATCAAGTCATGATGACAAAATCCCAATACATCATTTAATGATGTTATTGCATTTGACAGAAAGTGGACCTATTCCCATTCGAAAAATCAAAGAGGAGTTTAGGGTGAGTGCATCTGCCGCTACCCAACTCATTGATTCACTCGAAAAAGAAGGGTTCATCCATAAAAAAAGAGATGATGTTGATCGACGCAGCATAAAGATAGAACTGTCTGTTTTAGGTCATGAAAAAATCTCAAACTATTATCGTGAACTAGAAAAATACATGGAACAATTAGTGGATTACGTTGGATTAGATGATATGATTACGTCGCTGCGAATCAATGAGAAAATCAATGATTTCAATATTATGATGGAGGATGAACATGGCAAAGACAAAACGAAGAAATAAATGGATTAAACGGGGGATAATACTATCCCTTATTGCATTGGTTGGATTTGTGATTGTTAGTCAACAAAGAGAAGCTGCACAACAGCGTTTGATTGACAATGCAAAAACAACCACGATACAAAAAGGACAAATCGAACTTTTTGCTTTAGCATCAGGTCGTTTAACATCCTCAGATGAAAGTGCTGTTGCGATCAATGGTACTTTGTCTCGTGTTTTAGTTAAAGTGGGAGATCAAGTCGAACTTAATCAACGCATTGGTGAAACACGTGATGTCATGGGAAATCGCTTAGCGGTTCGTGCTAACAAAGCAGGCATCATTACCTCGCTTCCCAATGCAATAAATAATGAATTTGTCATCTCCAACCCAAATAAATTTAAACTTGTTGTCAACATTTCTGAAAGAGATGTGAGTCGCTTAGAGTTAGGTCAAAGCGCTGAAATCTATGTTCAATCACTTGATTTAACTTTTGAAGGAACGGTTACCAATATTGGGTTAATAGGGAACACATCCCTTGATTTTTCTACATATCCAGTAACGGTTGAATTTGATCATGGGAATGAACCATTGTTTTTAGGCATGAGTGCAAGTGCTCGCATCAGCGTGTCTGTCTTTGATGACATTCTCATTATTCCTTTTGAAGCACTCATCATTGATGGAACTCAACGTTTTGTCTTATCATCGGACTGGTTGCAAAATTCACAACGTCCACAACGTGAATATTATATCCCTGTCACTACAGGGGTTGCCGATGTGTACAATGTACAAGTCAGTGGTGATAATTTAGAAGGCCAAACCATCATCGTTTTAGACCCATCCTCAAGCTTCCCATTTTTCAGACGATGATTCAACTTAAAGGGGTAACCAAACGATATGTCATGGGGGATAATATCGTCATGGCATTAAATGGAGTCGACATTCAAATTAAAGAAGGTGAGTTTGTAGCCATCGTTGGACCATCGGGAAGTGGTAAATCAACGTTGATGAACATCATCGGATGTTTGGATGTTATCTCAGATGGATACTATGAACTTAACGGTATTCCCATCAAAGATTATGATCAAGATGAATTGGCTGATATTCGTAATAAGCAAATTGGTTTTGTCTTTCAGCAATTCAATTTACTCACTAATTTAAGTGCCCTTGAAAATGTCATGATGCCCATGACCTATGCACGAATGCATAAAAAACAACGTGAGGAAAAAGCACTTTATTTATTGGGTTTAGTTGGTTTATCCGATCGTACCCATCATAAGCCCACAGAGCTCTCTGGAGGTCAACAACAACGTGTTTCTATTGCCCGTGCTTTAGCGAATGATCCTGCTATTATCCTTGCAGATGAACCTACAGGTGCGTTAGACACCAAGACGGGTCAAGAAGTGCTAAATGCCTTGAAAGAATTAAATCAACAAGGTAAAACCGTGGTCATCATTACTCATGATGTTGAGGTTGCGAAAAACACCAATCGAATTATTACCTTACGAGATGGTCTCGTGTTAAGTGATGTCAGTGAGGTGAAGTCATGAGTATGATTAAAGAGTATTTCATATTAGCTTTAAAGTCAGTTTGGGCACATAAGATTCGAGCATTACTCACCACTCTGGGTGTCATCATAGGTGTTTCATCGGTCATACTCTTAATGAGTTTAGGTAATTCAGCCCGACTTGAAGCAGCCAATCAGATTCGATCCATCGGCTCAAACCTCATCTTTGTCAGTATCTTTGATGCTCAAGGCAGTTTACCCAATGATTGGATTAGTTTGATTGAAGAACAAGCGGACATAGATGCTTATTCACCTCTCATTTCTTCATCCGTATCGTATCAAATAGAAGGACAAAACATTGATGTTTCCATCAGTGGAGTGAATGAACGCTTTGCCTACATCAATTCACTGGACATGCAGCTAGGTCGCTTCTTAAATGAATATGATGTTGAATACAACACACCAGTGGTGGTGTTGGGAAGTAAAATCCCTGATCTTTTGCTTCCAAATCAATCCATCATTGGATCAACCATCATTATTAAAGGGATTCCTTTTGAAGTCATTGGAGTAGCTCAAGAGCGTGGCACTAATTTCTCGGGTGACAATGATATGATGGTGTATATTCCCATTGATTATGCATCCATCATGAGTGGATTTAGTTCAGTCAATAAAACATTCTATATTGCTGCTAACTCTGAAGAAAACATTGATTTCACACTGAATCGTGTCTTAACCTACTTATCCACGGTGTTTCCTTCAGATAATAATTATCGTGCTTTCTCACAAACACAAGTATTGGGAGTATTGGAAACGATTTTAGGATTACTCACCAGCTTGTTAGCTGGGATTGCTTCGATATCCCTTGTGGTAGGTGGTATTGGTATCATGAACATCATGCTTGTGACTGTTCGTGAAAGAACCAAGGAAATTGGCATTAGAAAAGCATTGGGTGCTCGACAATCACAAATTCTTGCACAGTTTCTCATTGAAGCCGTTCTAATCACTACATTGGGTGGATTATTGGGTTTACTGGTCAGTTATGTGGGAACATTAGTGATTTCTTGGATTACTGATTTTAACGTCGTATTGGGCTTGGATGCGGTTATATTAAGCCTTGTCTTCTCAATCACTATTGGGGTAATCTTTGGTTTATATCCAGCGTACAATGCAAGTAAGTTAGAACCGGTTGAGGCATTAAGATTTGAGTAATAAAAAGAGTGATCAATTTGAAAATGATCACTCTTTTTTTATGCATTTTCAGCTTCTTCAAACTGAGATTGGTAAAGATTGTAATAGAAGCCTTTGCTTTGAAGTAAAGCAGTGTGGGTGCCTTGTTCAATGATTTGACCTTTATTCATCACAAGAATGAGATCAGAATTGATGATGGTAGACAAACGGTGAGCAATGATGAAGGCGGTTCTTTTCTTCATGAGTGCTTCCATGGCTTCTTGAATGAGGTACTCTGTCCGTGTATCCACTGAAGAAGTGGCTTCATCAAGGATTAGAATGTTTTTGTTAGAAAGAAATGCTCGAGCAATGGTAATCAATTGTTTTTGACCTTGTGAGATGTTTGAAGCATCTTCATTGATCAATGTGTCATAACCATGCGGTAATGTTTGAATAAAATGATCCACTTTAGCTGCTTTAGTAGCACGATAGAAATCACATTCATCAACTTCTTGATTGAAAGTGATGTTCTCTTTGATTGTTCCTTTAAACAACCACGAATCTTGAAGGACCATAGCATACGATGAGCGTATGGATTCTCTAGTGTAATCATTGATGGAATGTCCATCCATGCTGATTTGACCCTTTAAAACATCGTAGAATCGCATCAATAAATTGACAATGGTGGTTTTACCAGCTCCTGTTGGTCCAACAATCGCGACTTTTCATGCCAGGTTTAATGTGCATGTTAAGATTTTGAATAAAGACATTATCATCACTGTAACCAAAATCAACATCCTTAAATTCAATTTCACCTTGAATGGTTAAAGGCAAATCAGGTTTGTCTTCAAAAACTTCTTCTTCATAGTCTAAGAATTCAAACACTCGTTCACTCGCTGCCACTGTGGATTGAATGATGGTGGTGATGTTTGCCATTTGATTGAGGGGTTGATTGAAGTTGCGAATATACATGATGAACGCTTGAATAGCACCAAGAGAAAGTTGTGAAGAAATCATAAGGATGGAACCAATCACAACCACTGCAATGTATCCTAAATTACCAATAAATCCCACGACAGGTAACATTAATGAAGAGATAAACTCTGATTTTTGGGTTTGAGTTTGAAGTTGATCATTGAGTTCTCTGAATTTCTTGGTTGCGAAGTCTTGCCCATGATAAGCTGTAACAATCAAATGATTGGAAAACATTTCTTCAATGTGACCATTCAAATCACCTAAAGTCTTCGCTCTTAGTGAGAAATACTTTTGTCCATAGGTTACTACTTTTGATACGGTAAACAAAGAAACAGGTAATGAAATGAGTGCCACAATCGTTAGTATCCAAGATAGACGTATCATCATAATGAGGATACCCACGATGGACAAAACAGCCACAATGGAGGCAATTAGCGCTTGTTGAAGTGAATTGTTAATGGTATCCACATCATTGGTGATTCGAGATAACACATCACCAATGGGTTTTTCATCTATGGTTCTAAGATGCAATTGATTGATTTTAGTAGCTATCTGAGTTCGCAAGGTTAACGTCATTTTTTGTGTGACGCGATTAATCACAATGGATGATAAGTAAGATAATAGTGCAGCACTGACATAAATGATTAAGACCATTTGAAGTACAGAAAACACAGCGCTTTGATTGAGTTGAAAACTAGGAGAGTTTAAGCGTTGCAAGTATCCATCATATAGCAAGTTGGTAGCTTGTGCTAACACGCTAGGTCCTATTACAGATAAGATGGTTGCGATGATTGAAAAGGAAACTCCCAAGACAATTAGGATCATGTAAGGTTTAAGATACATGAGTAGACGTTGTAGTGTTTTCTTCGCGTTTTTTGATGGTTGATTTTTGTGCACGCATGGCGTGATTCATATGAAAACTCATGATTTCACCTCAATGATGTTTTGTGAAAGAGCAATCTCTTTGTAAACTGAATTGGTCTTTAACAAGGTCTCATGATTTCCAATTCCTACGATGGTTCCTTCATCAAGAACAATGATTTGATCACAGTCAATGATCGAAGAAATCTTTTGAGAAACGATGATTTGAGTTGTATTCGGAAGTGCTTTTAAAGCTTCTCTTACCTTTTTATCGGTCATCGCATCCAAAGCAGAAAAACTATCATCAAATATAAGGACTTTAGGATGTTTAGCTAGTGCTCGAGCAATAGCTAATCGTTGCTTTTGTCCACCTGATAGATTGGAACCTTTTTGAGTAACTTCCGCATCAAGGCCATGTTCCTTTTCTTCTAAGATGGAGGAAGCTTGTGCCATTTGGATGGATGATAGTAGGTCTTCCTCGTTCACCGAAGGATTGTTTAGGGTGAGATTAAAACGTATGGATCCACTGAATAAACTGGCTTTTTGAGGAATGTATCCAATCAAATGTCTTAATTCATCCAAACCTAACGTTGATATATCATGTTGATTGAAACGAATTGTACCTTCTATTGGATCAAAAAAGCGAGGAAGCAAGCGGACCAAAGTTGATTTCCCTGAACCTGTTGATCCAATAATGGCTGTTTTTGTTTTTGCGGGTATTGTGAATGAGAGATGATTGAGGACTCTTTCTTTAGCATCTTGGTAACTGAATGAAACATTATCAAAGGTAATGGATACATCTTGATCATTAAACGACGTTGGTTGATCAACCTCTTGTATGGAGAGAGGGGTATTCAACACCTCACTGAGTCGTTGTGCACTGACAACGGCTCTAGGGTAAAAGACAAAAACAAAGGACAACATGATAAAAGCAAACATGACTTGCATGGTGTATTGAACAAAAGCCATTAAGCTCCCAACAGGAAGTGTCAAATTTGCCACAAGTGGTGTTGCGACAAACATGATAAGAATGGTTGAACCATTCAAAATAATGTTAAAGAAAGGGTTGATAAGGGACATGACATCATTGAGATGAATGTTTTCATTTTTAAGCTTATCCGCCTGATTTACAAATAGTTGACTTTGTGAAGCTTGCGCATTGAAAGCGCGTATGACTCTGACTCCACTAAGCAATTGACGTGCCACTTGGTTTAATGTGTCCACTAAATTTTGAATTTTCTCAAAACGAGGTTTGGCATATGTAAAAATCCCAATGATGAACACCACAACTGCAGGGACTAAGATAAGAAATATCCAAGACAATGAACTCTCTTGAGTTAACATCAAGAAGAACCCACCTGCAGCCATGAGAGGTGCAGAAACAATGATTCTTAACATCATAGTATACAGCATTTGAATCTGATTGATATCATTGGTTGAGCGTGTAATCAAAGATGAGGGAGTGAATTGATCCAACTCTTGAGCTGAAAACAATTGAATCTTATCAAAGACATCACTTCGTAGTTTTTTCACAGCCAATGTTCCTAAACGTGTATTAAAATAAGCCACCATGATGGCACTGAATATCGCAAGTAATGCGATTAAGACCATGACTAGGCTTTGATTAAACACATACTCTAGATTTGAATTGGCGATACCCACATCCACAATAAGTGACATTAAACGAAGGTAAATACAATTCTGATAATGATTGAGCGATAATGAAAACCACCACTAATAGGATGGTTTTCCAAAACGGCCATAAGTAACTAAGGATTTTTTTCATAAGCGCTTTCTAATGCTCGATGAGCACATCCATCGATCTTGTTTCTATTATACGCTTGATGAGAACAGATGCAATAAGTAATGCTCCATGAATGCCCAATATCATCCACTCTGCAATATCATTGAGATTAAATAACGTGTAAACCATTAATGCGATAAGGGCTGCACTTCCTAAAAAGGTGAATAAGAAGTTAATGTTTTGTTTCACTGCGGCTTGCTCATTTTCCCAAACCAATTTTGGATGGTATACGTCAACAAGGAGTCCAAAAAGATTCATAAAAATCATCACAATAAGCATACTTAATAGGGAAGCGATAATCCAAATGACGCCAAGTTGCATGTAAAGTAGGTTTAGAATGATAACCATGATACTCAAGGGAAGAATGGCGATTAACGAAACTAAGATTCCTGAGAAAAACTTAGCATACAGTTGTGTACTCATTTCGACAGGATAGAGTAACATGTGAAACTTACTGCTTCCTTCACGTGAAATCGATGTAGGAGTAACCAAATTGATGGTAGAAAACAACGCACTTAATCCAGCGCATACGACCACTAAAATGAGTGGTTGGTTAGTGATGAACGTAGTTAGTGCTTCAACCTCAATCATTTCTTCACCTGTCCCTTGAATGAAACTGAATCCAAAAATGACAGGTAAGATTAGCATGACAAGAATATTATTGAAAAAGTAAATAGGAGTTCTAAACAGAAGTTTGATTTCTTTTGTGGTTAATGCAACAATTGCTGGTTTGATTTGATGAGCACGTAGTGATTTCAATGTCATCTTTTTAGTTGAACTGCTACCACTGAATGAAGCCATAATGTTGACTAAGATTGGAGCAAACGCAACGATAGAGCCAGTGATGAACACAAGTGTTAACACAACATAAGTAATGAAAGTGATCCAGTTAAAAGAAACAATCATGGCAACACTGGCACTTAAATGAGGAAGAAAACTGGAAAATCCCTGCGCTAAGCTTTGTTGACCTTGGATTAAAGAAAAGGCTATGGCTTGTGGATCGCTTAAGTCCAATCCACCAATACTGTAGTTAATGTATAATGCAAATCCAAGTGAAATCATACTTAAAATTAATGTGATTGCATCTTTATTTTTAAACCAAGGTGAAACACTCATGATTAAGACTAGCACAATGGAGGTTGCAATCATGGTAACGATAGCGTTCATCCAAAGGAAAAAACCTAATAGGAGCAGTGAGGTGCTAAACCCTACCGCAAGAGTGTATCCAACCACAAAAGGTAAGATAAGTAGCAAGAAGAATCCCATTTGATAAATATGAATTTGAATCAGTTTAGCGCAATACAATTGAACTTTGGTTAATGGAAGAGGAAGTAATTTTTCAATGTCTTTGGCATAAAACAAATAGGATGGAACCATAAAGATACTAGAAAATATGATAATAGAAACACCAATCTGAAGTAATAATGCTAGGATGACTTGTTCTTGATTAATGGTCGCTAAAAAGGAAGTCATGTCATAGGTCATGAAACCAAAAGAAGCAAAGTTAGGAATTAGTAAGACAATGAGTAAAAGAAAGAAGGCCAACTGTTTCTTACCAGAAGCTTTTTTCTTATCATCAATCAAGACAAACGAGGTCTTGGTGAGTTTTAAAGCTAATGTAATGACTTTTTTCATAGGGTAACCTTTAGGAATATTTCTTCAAGAGAAGTGTTAGGATACTGTTCTTTTAAGGCTTCAAGGGTTCCATCATACATGATCTTTCCTTGGTGGATAATGCAGATTTTATCACATAAACGCTCTGCAACATCCAATACATGAGTAGAGAATAGAATGGTTTTCCCACTACGTGAGAATTCTCTCATGATTTCCTTGAGTTCAAATGCTGATTGAGGATCAAGCCCTGTGAGAGGTTCATCAAGAATAAGAATATTAGGTTGGTGAATGAGTGCTCCACAGATCATAATCTTTTGTCTCATCCCATGAGAGTAAGAAAGAATCTTATCATTAAGGGTGTCGTAAATCCCTAGACGTTTGGTATAGTTTTCTATTCGCTCAAGTCGATCACTCATAGAAACCTCATAGATATCTCCCATCAAATGAAGATACTCGATGCCCTTAAGTCTTAAAAATGAGTCAGGATTATCACTAACGAATCCAAACTGCTTCTTAGCCTCGATTGGTTGTGCTGCCATAGAGTAGGAATTAATCAAAACATCACCATGATCAGGTTTAAGAATGCCTGTCATCATTTTTAGTGTCGTTGTTTTTCCAGCTCCATTGGGTCCAATGAATGCGGTAATGCTTCCATCACTAATGGTTAAACTTAAAGTATCGACTGCTTTCTTTGCTTTTGTGTAAGATTTGGTTAAGTTTGAAAGTTGAATCATAAAAAATATCTCCTTTGGAGATATTATAGCACTCTCTTAAAAATAAAACATAATTCTATAAGAAAAGTAAGATAAATAAGGAAAGGAATAGAGTATACAGTGCAAAATAATGATACTTGTCTTTTTTAATGATGTAGGATAACCATCTCATTGTATAGTAGGTGACAATAAAACTGACAATTATAGCGATTCCATAAGCCAACCATAGAGTAAAATCAGGAGCACTTTGAATCAAATCAATACTACCTGACACAATCACAAGACTCGCGATAGGAATAAACATGAAGAAAGAGAACTTCATACCTTCTTCTGGTTTTATGCCCAATGCCATAGATGTAGCAATGGTGCTTCCACTTCGTGAAACACCTGGTAGTAATGCCACTGCCTGAGCACATCCAATGATGAATGAGTGCATCATTGAGAGTGGTTTTGAAGACGGTTTAATGATTTTTGGTAAGATTAACAATCCTGTCGTGATTAAGTAAAACCAACCAACCCATTTTACATCATTGAGAGCAGCGGTGATTGCATCTTTGTACAGTAATCCAATGATTCCAGCTGGTATAGTAGCAATGACGAGTTTCACTGCAAAGATGAAATCCTCTTTATGGGATGCTTCTTTTCTAAAGATGAAAGAAAGATTATTGACAAAAAGAGATTTAATGTCTTTGAAATAGAAAAGTATAATTGCAAACAATGAACCAGCATGAAGCATGATTTCAAGGATAGCATTATCACTCATTAAATCGAAAAAATGCTTAAAAATGACTAAGTGACCTGAACTAGAAACAGGAAGAGGTTCAGTGATGCCTTGAATGATGGCTAAGATAACGAAGATTAAGATGGTATTCATTTCTTTTTAATCTCCAGTCCAATTTTTCTCTGAACTTTTTCTAGTTTTTTACGTGCGATTCTGTGTGCTTTTTCCTTGCCTTCAAGAAGGGTTTGTTCAATTAGATCTGAATGAACAATTTCCTTGTAACGCGCTTGAATAGGGGAAAGTGTATCTATAATGATGTTGGCAGCTTCATCTTTAAAGGCTCCATATTGAAGATGTTTGTATTGTTCAACAACATCTTCAATGCTACTATCTTTACAGGTTGCAATGATTTGAATTAAATTGGAAATACCAGGTTGGTTAATGGGATCAAATTGAATTATCCCAAGACTATCAGTTGTGGCAGATCGGACTTTCTTTCTAATGATGTTAGGTTCATCAAGCATGTAAATAACACCTTTATCACTGTGATCTGATTTGCTCATTTTCTTAGTAGGTTCACTCAGTGACATAATGCGTGCACCTGTTTTCGCAATGAGTGGTTCTGGAATATTAAAAGTAGGGGAATATCGATTATTGAATCGCTCAGCAATATCTCTTGTTAGTTCAACGTGTTGCTTTTGATCATCACCTACAGGAACATACTCAGGATCATACATAAGAATATCTGCAGCCATCAGCGTTGGATAGGTATAGAAGCCTACAGTTAAGGCTCCTTCACCTTGTTGTACCTTATCTTTGTATTGTGTCATGCGATTGAGTTCGCCTAGATAGCTATTACAACTTAAAATAAAACCAAGTTGAGCATGTTCAGGAACATCAGTTTGAAGGAAAATGGTAGAGCGTTGTGGATCTAAACCACAAGCCAAATATAAAGCGACCGCATTCCTTAGATACGTTTTTAATTGTGCTGGTTCTTGATACACTGTAATGCAGTGTAGGTTCGCAATGAAAACAAACATCTCATAATCTTCTTGAAAAGCAACAAAACGTTTGAGTGCGCCTAAATAATTTCCAAGGGTTAATTCACCACTTGGTTTGATTCCACTTAACATGCGTTTCATAATTCACCTCGTCTGTGAATAATTAAAGCATTTTTATTGCATCATGACAATCGTTTAGAGTAGAATCTTAACAAAGTAGTTTAGTTAAGTACCTTTATCTTTTCTCTTAACTAAGGTATACTTGTTACATGGAGGTATTGTTATGATCGTTGTCTATACTTCTCCTGGATGTGCATCGTGCCGTAAAGTCAAACATTGGTTGAATCAACGCGGTTTAAAATATATCGAGAAAAATATCTTTACATCTGTTCTCAATGAGAATGAAATCAAACATTTACTCATGAGATCTGAAAATGGAACTGAAGATATTATTTCCAAGCGCAGTAAAATTATTCAAGAATCCAATATGGATATTGAAGAACTGTCACTTAAGGAATTAGTGAGTTTTATTCAAAAGTATCCAAGTGTTTTAAAACGTCCGATTATTTTAAATGAACGTAACTTCTTAGTGGGTTATGATGAAGAAGAAATTGGTGCCTTTATTCCACCTGAACTTAGAAAGATCTCACTTCGTTACAATGAACCATTAGACGAAGATCGCGAGATGCTGATCAGTGAAGCTGCGTAACAATTGATAAACTGAGTGCACTGCACTCAGTTTTTTCTTATGGTATAATACTCAAGAGGTTAAGTATGAAAAAAGTGTTTGTTGGTTTATCAGGTGGTGTTGATTCTGCGGTTGCAGCTTATTTACTCATTCAACAAGGTTATCATGTTGGAGTGTGGATTTATGCGTAATTGGGATGCAAGTGTCAATTCAGACATTGCAGGCAACCCGACTATTAATGATGATTTATGTCCACAGGAAGTGGATTACATGGATGCACTCACTGTTGCAAAGAAACTAAATGTTCCTTTGCACCGTGTCGATTTCGTGGCTGAATATTGGAATGAAGTATTCAGTGTTTTTGTTGAGCAAACCAAACGAGGTTTGACACCAAACCCTGATATTTTATGTAATAAACACATTAAATTTAGTGCTTTTGTCGATTATGCTAAAAAGAATGGTTTTGATTATGTTGCTACAGGACATTATGCCCGAATAGTGAATGTTAATGGTGAACCATGTTTAGCTAAAGCCATCGACCATAACAAAGACCAAACTTATTTCTTAGTTCAAATACCTAAAGATGTGTTAAGTATGACGCTGTTTCCATTGGGTGAGTTAACCAAAGATCAAGTCAGAAAAATTGCGTTGGAACAAGATTTTGTTGTAGCAAAGAAAAAAAGACTCCACTGGTATTTGCTTCATTGGAGAGCGTCATTTTAAAGAATTTATGAGCAATTACATTCCTAAAAATCCTGGTCAAATCATCGATATTGAATCTAAGAAAGTACTAGGGAATCACTCAGGAGTGATGTTTTATACCTTAGGTCAACGTAAAGGATTAAACATTGGTGGTGATCGTGGTCCATGGTTTGTGGTTTGGAAACATTTGAAATCTAATAAACTCATTGTGGCACAAGAACATCATCAATTATTAAAGCCAACCTCAGCCACCATTACTCGCGTCAATATTCTTAAAAAGGATTTATCATTCCCTCTGGAATGTTATGCTAAGTTCAGATATCGTCAAGCTGATCAATCAGTGATGCTTGATTGGAAAGATCAGGTGTTAGTTGCTTCTTTCCCTCAAGGGATTAAAGCTGTGACGCCTGGACAAGAAGCTGTTTTTTACCTCAATGATGTTTGCATCGGTGGGGGACAAGTTCAAGAAATCTTCATTGATGCAAAGCCATTAAGAGAATGGGTGGAAGGGGAAGTTAATGATCAAGTTTAATGCACTGTTTGAGCAATCTGTTCCATATAAATGGCAACACGCCTTATTAGCAGTCGGAATCTACTTTGGTGGGTATTTAGTCATCATTCCTGAAATAACTGGATTGGTGTATGCTTTAGGATTAATTAATGAAAATACGGTTTATCTTTTTAATGGTGGGTTAATTGGTGGTTTGCTTGTCTTAATCATGTTTACGATGCGATCTTTATCCCATGAAAACATGGAACAGTGGCGTAGAACAAAGCAATTTCAAGAAATCTTAAGACACATGCTTTATTTGTATTTGTCATTATTAGCTGTCAATGCTTTATTAGGGCTAGTTACAGAACAATTGACCAGTGAAAATCAAGCCATCATCATGGAAGCATTCAAACAAGCACCACTCTACATCGTCTTTGTTGCAGTTGTGTTTGCTCCAATTGTAGAAGAAATCCTATTTAGAGGTATTATCTATCGCACACTTCGATTCTTTAAACTGAAATGGATAGCCATCGTCATTTCCAGTGCATCATTTGGTCTTATTCATGTGTATGACTCATGGTTCAATGCACGCTATGAAGATCTATGGTTTATTTTTGTGTACATGACAATCGGTTTTTTTCTTAACCCTCATTTACGAAAAAAGTGGTGATATTTTGTCTCCAATTCTTCTTCATATGATATATAACGCTGTTGCGGTTTTGGCCCTTTTCTTTATATGAAGTGCGATGTTCAAGTCAAACGAATCATTTATAAAACCAACCATGGTTATGTTGTGTTCATTGGAACAATCGTAGGACAGAATCAAGATATTTATTGTGTTGGTAATGCTCCGCAAATCATCAAAGATCATGTTTATGAATGTGAGGGAGATTATGTTGAACATCCAACCTATGGGATGCAATTTGCATTTACAAACATCAAGGAAAGTGATCATGTTTCACGATCTCAAGCCATTTACGCATTAAGGTATTTAAGTGAAAAATCATTAACATACAATGAAATCAATCAATTGATTGATGATTTTGGGGTCGATATCATTAGAATTCTAAGTCAAAACAGCGATATTGATCATGAAATGTATTCATCCCTAAGTAAAAAAATGAGGAAAAAAATGAGTCATGTGTTCGACATGATGCAGAAACAAGATTCCAAGGAAAACATTACGGATGTTTTACTCATGAGTGGAATATCTTCAACCATGATTGGTCACATTTTAGCGACATTCAAAGATGAGGTAACACGCATCATTTCATCTGATCCTTATGAACTATGTCGAATTGATGGAATAGGCTTTAAGACTGCTGACAAAGTAGCACAATGGTTTAATATTGATCATGAAGACATTAGACGAGAAAGTGCACGTTTATACGATGTGGTTTCAAATGCAACCTTTGCCTCAGGAGGCACGTGCATCATGGTTGAAGAAGCAAAAGCAGTCTTTGCATCTTATGATCCTACCCATAGCTTTGAAGAATGCATTGATTTTGCATCAAGAAACAAACATTGTTTCTTGAAGAAAAACGGTTATATCCTTATCAATACTTTATGGCTGAAAAAGAGATTGCTTCATTTTTTCAACACCAAAATCCTAAACCAATCAGAATTGATGATTTGAATGCAACTTTAGTTGAAGTAGAACGCTCCATGGGCATAGTCTTGGATGAATCTCAGATTGAAGCGATAAAAGCATTTGTAGCTCAAGGTCACATGGTGTTAAGTGGTGGACCAGGGACAGGTAAAACAACGATTGTTAAAGCGGTGTTGCAAGTAATTGAAAAAAGTGAAAATCCTAAAGTGATTCAACTGTGTGCACCAACAGGAAGAGCAGCCAAGCGTTTAAGTCAACTCACTTCATATCCTGCTTCAACACTTCATTCGCTGCTTCAATGGAATAAAGAATCCAATACCTTTGCACGTAATGAAGCTAATCCACTTCTTGTGGATGTTTTAATCATAGATGAAATGTCTATGATTGATGTCGTTTTATTCGCTCATACCTTAAAAGCATGTCCTCCTCATGTCAAACTACTGCTTATTGGAGATCCTAATCAGCTACCATCGGTTGCTCCTGGTAATGTGCTTCTCGACATCATGGAGTCATCATGTGTTCACTCGGTGTCTTTAGCCTACATTTATCGTCAAAAGAGCGAGTCTGATATATTACGATTGGCACATTCCATGTTGAAACACCAATGGCTTGATGATTTGAAACATGATGTCAAACTGATTGAATCTTCACCTAAACATGTCAAAGAACATGTGATTCATTTGATTTCTAAAGCATTGGATAAAGGCTATCGTATTGAAGACATCCAAGTTCTTTCTCCAATGTATAAAGGGGTCGCAGGTGTGGATGCGCTTAATCATGTTTGTCAAAAAGTGTTTAATCCACCCAGTGAAGATAAACGTGAAGTGGTTCTTCATGGGAATATCTTCAGAGAGTTTGATAAAGTGCTTCAACTTAAGAATCGACCTGATGATCATGTTTATAATGGTGACATTGGTATTTTGGTGGATGTTATTCATCCACATGAATCTGACAATCATGAACTTACGTTGGTGGTTGATTATGATGGACATTTTGTTGAATATCAAAAAGATTTTCTTTTACAACTGACTCATGCCTATGCGTTAAAGTATCCATAAAGCTCAAGGAAGTGAGTATCCTATTGTGTT
>JAJOHZ010000040.1 GCA_021209625.1 Erysipelotrichaceae bacterium
AAAATTTCTCGGTAGATAATTGAGGAATTGTTGATACAAACATTGCATTTCTTTTCTTTGGTATCCATTTGATTCAACTGAGATGATAACACCATGGCAAAATTATCGGTATCGACAATGCCATGCTGGTTTATCAAGTTCTCATTGAACTCAAATGAATGGGTTGAGCGCACTTGAATGTTAGACTTAGTGACTTTTGCTTCAACCATTATGATTTCATTATTCTTTATTTCAATGGCTAAACTCATGGTTAGACCCCCTTTGTGTCTGGTTAGAATGTCTCATACATTTGAAAGATTGGTTGGATAATTGATAACACAATGAATCCAATCACAAAGCCTAATACAATAATCATCAGTGGTTCTATCATTGAAATCATTCTTTGAAGAGCACTGTCGGCTTCATTATCAAAGTAATCTGCAGTAGAATCTAAGATATCTCCAATAGCACCCGTCTCTTCTCCTACATAAATCATGGATGACAACATTGGATCAAAAGATTGTGTATCTTGTATCGACTTAGAAATCAACTCACCTCGACTAACTTTATCAATGACTTGAAGAAACATGTCTTCTAAATAGACATTCCCTAGGACTCGACCTGTGGTTTCAAGCATATCAAGGACTTGGACACCACTGGAATATAGAGAAGACAAGGCACGAGCTGCTCGAGCAGAATAGATGGTTTGATTGAGCTTACCAATGATTGGCATAAACAATTTGAACTTATCCCACTGAAGACGAATGTCTCTAATCTTTAAGAGTAAGTTAATGGTGATGATGATGAACACTAATCCAATGACAAGTGCTACCCAGTTAGAGATTAAGAAGTCACTGAAATTAAGGATAATTTGTGTAGTCCAAGGAATTTGATCTGGTTGAAACATACCAGTAATGCTTGGAAGCACAAACGTAACTAATGCAAGTACAACACCAACGGAAAAGATACCAAGAACCATTGGATAGATACTTGCACTTCGAATTTTATTCTTAAGTTTTGCTTCTTTTTCAAAATGGTCTGCCATTCTACGTAAGCTTAAATCTAATGTTCCACTGAGTTCTCCAGCCATAATCATATTGTTAAGAAGTTCTGGAAAAACACCTTGTTGACTTTGCATAGCTGTTGAAAGAGAATTTCCTTTTTGAACTTCTTCAAACACGTTACGATACACTTTCTTAGACTTTGGAGTATCTGCTTTTTCAAGCAACATACTCAATGACTGCATAATAGGAATACCTGCGCCAATCATGGTTCCTAGCTGACGACTAAAAATCACAAGACTCTTGATTGGCAGTTTTGTGACTGATTTTGATGTGGATTTGGTTTCTTGATAATCCACTAAAAACAAAGATTTACTTTTAATGTTTTGAATTAACTCTGCGACATCTTCAGCAAAAACGAGCTCAGTAACATTCTTACCTTTAGCATCAATGGCTCTAACTTGAAAACTCTTCATGTTTCCCCCTATTGTTCTGTGGTTCTATGGATTCTAAATGTTAAGGTTCTAACACCATCTGATGGTGTCGTCGATACGATTGGGGATTCTACATCAAACGGGAAATTGTCTAAAAATGCTGGTTCATAACGAACAATGGCTCCATTGGCTAAGTCTACATTCTTACCAATGATTGCTCCACTCACAACGCCATTGTTTAATACATTCACATTACCTAATGGAGCATAATACAGCGCAACAGTGATTTGACCATTGTTACTCAAATTCAAGGCAGCTCCTTCAGTCATTAAGTAACCACCGAAAGTGGTATTATTTGAGAAGGTAATGCTTGCATTCTTAAACATGAATGACCCATGTAGAGCAGCATTATTTTGAACTGTTAAACTTGTGGTTGAAGTGATCGTATCAACATAAACTATGAACAAATGAGGGGCATTTTGACGACCTGTGATCGCGTTGTTAGATATAGGGAATGAAAATTTGTTGCTTCCTTCTCTCACATAAAATCTTACTGTCCCTGCACCTGTGGTGGTAACATTACCTAATACTAAGTTGTCAGTTACAATAAATACTTCCGTTCCTGCTGTTGGAACATTGATCACAACGTTATTCGATCCAAAGACAACCGAAGAGACATAATATTTTCCAGGAGTAGGCGAATAGGTTCCAGATGCAGGATTGTTGATGTTGTTGGTTGCTGATGAGAACAAGCCTCCAAGATTCGAATTACTTGCAGGTGAATCCATAACTTGTGTGGCCTCAGTTCGAATTGGATCGAAATTAAGTGGAGAAAAATTCTGAACATTCAACGTTCTATCAATTTGAGTTGGAGAAGCATTTGTCACCGAGTTTGGTGTTCCAACTTTAACTTCAACTCTTCCAGTGTAATTGGATGCTTTACCAAATAAAATGGAATCGGATGCAGTAGCATAGGTAGCTACACTAGGCTGTGTGCCTGGAGGAGCATTGTCAATTGCATTTTGAGTCAATCCGATTGTGAAATTGTTGTCTGTTGTAATTTTATTTTCAGCTAAAATCGCATGTTTGACCGCAAATCCCTTTCGATCTCCTGCTCCTAGGCTATAATCAAGGTCGACTAGTGTTTCAAGAGTACGAATAACCCCATTAACTACACCTTCAGACACAATAGTGAACGAAAATGTTCTTGTAGTTGGGTTGCTAACGACATCTCTGAAACGAAGGATAAAGTAACTTTCTGTCCCATTGTTCTCAGTTAAATCAACACGTTTTGTTTGATTATTATTAACAAAATTCATGATTGAAGCAATGAACTGAGCTTGTGTTAAGTCACCATCTTCGATATCCATGATTCGCTTAAAATCACTTACGACATAATTGATGCCTGCTTCTGCTGCGTAATAAGACGCCGTGTTGTCTGCACTTACACTAGAAACATTGAGATTACCTTGTGAAGCAATGGTGAGTCCGCCCACAAAAATCATCATGACCATGAAAAACAACATCACCGACATGATGGCAATACCACTCTTATCTTTGACTTTCTTGACGTAATGTTCTTTCATAAATCTCCTCCTAGTTACCGGCTTGTCTTAAGTAAATGGTATATTCCGCTTTCACTTGTTTTCGATCACCATCAGGTATCATTTCAATGTTCACAGATATAAATGTGGAATCCGTGGTACTCAAGATAAAGGTTCTAACCCCTCTGGCTAACACATTGCCATTACGAGTCACCACACCACTCGCTAAATCAAAACAATACTGATGAGTTGGAGTCGAATCACTTCCTAATCCAATCACATAACACGGTGGTCCTGTTAGATTAACACTTTGATCAGACATGCGAATGTCTTTTTCTAAGTTGAGAAGCAAAATACGCATGTTCTCTTGACGATTAACTTGACGACTTTCACTGGTGTAAAAATTGGCGAAGAAGCCAAAGATTGAAGCAATCATACCCATGATGATCGCCGCAATCAAGACCGTAACAAGGACTTCAATGAGTGTCATGCCTTTTTTATTCAAGACACTTCTCATGATGAACCTCCAGGTGCAATCATGGTTTCAAGTTGAACACGCTCACCTTCAATGTCATTGGTTGAACTTTCCACAATCACAATCAAATTGTATAAATTCGATGTTTCAAATTGTGTTAAAGACACGGTAATGGTGTAATTGGTAAAGCCTTTGTGATAAACAAAGGATGTTAAAACTGTATTATCCTGTGTGTATTCCATCACGTCATCAAGATAGGTTCGTAAATTTTCAAGGTTTCTGCTTCTGCTCTCAAAGATGATCTTTTCCATCTCTTGTTGTGCAATATAGGTAGTATCAAGTTTCTCATACGAATATGTGTTCATTAAATTAAGAACTAAAACCGCAGGAAAAATAGTGACCATTACAATACCAAAAATTGCAATCGCCACAACAACTTCGATTAAGGTCATACCCTTCTTGTTCAAAGTTTTCATTAGCTGCACCTTACACTATTTCATAATTCATTATATCGCTTTTAATTATATTATTATATAATAGTCCCTGAAATTCTAACAATTATTCTATCTAAAATCACAAAATCATAGCAAGATATAAACTTATAAGTGAGAAATATGACAGTATGTGTTAAAAAAATCTTCATGTCATCAATCCTTAACGGATGATTCAAGGTGCAAATCATTATAGAAACATGTGCTTAATGCATGTTTTATGACGCATTGACTCAAATTGATTGTCTATTTTCAAACGGAAGATGTAATATATAGAATTGTAGGAGATGCTTATGAACAATGTAACAACTATAGATTATAAAGCCATCGTAGAATCCATGGCAGACATGATCATCATTACCGATAACGATGGCATCATCACCTATGTTTCTCCTCAATGGGAGAAGATTTTAGGTTATACAGCCAGTGAAATGATGGGTCATCGACGTTGGGATTTCATGAGTGAAGATGAAGCTCGAAAACTTCAAGATAAATTCTTTCCTTATTTTGAGCGACGAATACCCTTTTATATGCTAACACACGTCATGACACACAAAGATGGAAATCGTGTGGTGATTGAATCCAGTGGTACACCTGTTTTTAATAAACAAGGTGAGTTTGAAGGTTATCGTGTGAACAATCGTGATATCACACAACGATCATTGAGTGAAGATTACGAATCACAAATGAAAGAAGATGCCTATGCAACACTGCTTAAGTATCAAAGGGTTATCACCAATATCTCTAAGATGTTCATGGATTCCCCTTTTGATCAACTTGATGTTGCTATAAACTCAAGTTTATCGCAATTTAGGAACCCTTCTTGATGTGTGTCGTGTTTTATGTATTTGAATTTGATTTGGATCATCAAACCATGAGTAACACATACGAATGGTGTAAGCATGGCATTGAACCAGCCATTGACATGCTTCAAAACCTTAGTGTGGATATCTTTCCTTGGTGGATGATTAAACTTCATCAAAACGAAGTAATCAATGTCTATGATGTCAAGGACATGGATGAACACCAATTCAGCGAGAAAAACATTCTCATTGAACAAAACATCAAATCAGTGTTAGTCGTTCCAATGCATGTGAACCAAAAGCTAGTGGGTTTCATCGGTTTTGACACGGTTTTAAAACACAAGAAATTTCAAGATGAAATTTATCTTATTCGGATGTACAGTGAGATTGTTGGATACGCTTTGGAAAAACAGAAAGATGAACATCGTATTCTTCAATCCTTGAATCAAGTCAAAGCAACCTTTCATCAAACCATTGAAGCATTTTCTTCGTTTCTTGAAATCAGTGATCCATACACTTCAGGTCATCAAAAACGCGTAAGTAAACTAGCTGTTAAGATTGCCCAAAAATTAGGATTGACTCAAGATCATCAAGAAGCCATTGGCATGGCCAGTTTACTTCATGATTTAGGTAAACTCTATATTCCTTTACAAATCCTCAATAAACCAGGTCAACTCACTCATGCGGAATTTGAGCTCATCAAAACTCATGTGACTTTAGGAGCTCAAGTGCTTTCAAAGATAGATTTTCCTTGGCCTATTTCAGACATGGTACTTCAACACCACGAGAAGTTGGATGGGAGTGGGTATCCTTATGGCTTAAAAGGTGATGAGATTCTTATTGAAGCTCAAATCATTGGAGTGGCAGATATGGTGGAATCGATGCTATCATTTAAACCTTATCGACCATCCATTGACAAAGAAACCACCATCCATCATCTTAATCAAGCCAAAGGAAAACATTATCGAGAAGATATTATTAAGGCTTGTATAGACATCTTAAACCAAACTCACTTCACTTTCGATTGATGACACAAGTAAACTTAACGGTTTACTTTTTTTATTCAATGATTTTTCCCTAATACGATGAATCTATGGTTTAATTAGGATAAGAAAAACACAAAGGATATCATCATGAACTATCACGATTATTCAAAAGATCAACTGCTTGTTCGTATTGAAGAATTGGAACGACTAAACCGACAGTTGCTTAAAGAAATCAATGACAATCATACTTTCTCCTTATCACAAGTAGAAAACTTGGGTCATTGGTACCTTGATTTAACCAATGGACGAGCCACGTTCAATGACAAGAAAATTAACATCTTAGGATACACTAGAGATGAAATGCCTGAGTTTGTACACTACAGTTTTTTCACTAATAAACTTCATAAGGACGATTATGATCCTACCATGAACTCCATGATCAAAGCCATGCATGATGATACTGTGAATTATGAACATACCTATCGCATTCAAGCAAAAGATGGAACTTATCGATGGTTCTATGACTTAGGAAAAGTAGTGGAGAGAAACAGTGAAGGCAAAGCTACACTTGTGGCTGGAATCGTGTTTGATATCACCTCTCAAAAAGAAAATGAAGTACTGTTACGAACTCAAAATCAACAATTACTTGAAAGAGTCATGTTTGATGAATTAACTGGACTACGTAGTCGCTCCTCCATCTTAGAAGAACTCAAATTTCATCTCAATCAAAACGTATCCAACACGCATGTATTGAGTATTGCGATGGTGGACATCGATGACTTTAAGACAATCAATGATACTTATGGGCATTTAGTAGGTGATGCCATACTTAGAAAAATAGGTGAAATCATCAATCATACCATTCGTGGGTTTGATATTGGAGGTCGATATGGTGGTGAAGAGTTTTTGATGATCTTCCCTAACACCTCATTAGCTCAAGGTCATCGTGCAGCTCAACGACTTCTTGAGCGTGTATCCTGTGAAGTCTTTGAAGGTATTCGAGTCACCCTAAGTGCAGGTGTCACAGAACATTCCACTGAAACGATTGAAGAACTCATTGAACTTGCTGATAAAAAGCTGTATGAAGCCAAGAAAGCTGGAAAGAATCAAGTCAAAGTCTAATAAGCACTCCTTTTCTGTCTACTGCTTAAACTATGTTATAATGGAAACAAAGAAAGGTGGTTCACATGAAAAAACTCATTGCTTTAGGCCTTGTGGCTGTTGGTTCAGTGGTGACATTTGAAGTCTTACGACGTAAAGGTGTCATTGCTCAAATCGGTGGCAAAGTGAAGGAAGTGGTTGGTACCATCACCGATGATCCAGCACTGAAAGTTGAAGGCATGTTTGAAAATGCGAAAGGGAAAGTCATGGAAGTGACTTCAAAAACCAAAGACGCATTTCACAAAGCCTTTGACAAAGCTCAAGAAGAAGCCGACGAAACATTATCATAATTCGTCCAACAAGAAAGGATCCTTATTTAGGATCCTTTCTTGTTTATTCTTTAGCAATTATATATCCAATCGCAAATGCCCCTTTACCTGCATTGAGTCCTACAATGGGTGAGATGGTTTCAATGTAAGCTGGCTCTTGTTTTGTAATCGATTTTACACTGTTTGAGAAATCATCCAGGTCATGAGGATTATCCGCATAAACTAAGGCATATTTCTCAATCCCCTTTTCTTCCATGTCCTTCTTAAGTACTTTTAAAATCGATTTAACTGCACTTTTTTGAGAAAATGACTTATAAGGAATAATGCCTTTGCCTTCTGAATCAATGGAAATCACAGGTTGTAGTTTGAGTTTAGATAACACAAATCCAGTGTTCTTTGAAACTCGACCACCTTTGATCATGTATTTTAGGTCTTTAACACTCACATAGATTCTGACTCGAGGAATCACATCATGAATGTGTGTCACCACATCATCATAACTGTAACCTAGCTTCTTAACACGCAGTGCTTCCGACACCACTAAACCTTGCGCAATGGAATTCACTTTTGAATCAATGAACGTGATTTTCTTGCCTTCAGTATTGAGTGTATTGAGTGCTTTATGCATGGTATTGATGGTTCCACTCATCTTTGAAGACACAAAGATTCCAATGATTTCATCATAATGTTGAAGCAGGGTCTTAAGTAAGCGTTCCACACTCGCAATGGTGGGTTGTGAGGAACTTGGATTAAGGGTGTAATCATCCAAGTGTTGATAAAAATCATCTGCTTTCATGGTGAGTTTATCCATGTAGACCACAGAATCCACAATCAGATTCAAAGGTAATACCACACAGTGATGTTCATCCACCATGGATTGTGGGATATCCGCTATGGAATCCGTAAGAATGACCATTTTGGATACAGGCTGATGAATCATATTGGCTTGAAGAACCATGTCATCCACTTTATGTGAGATCACTTGACCTAATTGAACACACTCTTTCATAATGATATGAGGATCGTTGGTGTGAATGTGGATGCTTAAAGTCCCATTCACTTCATTGATCACAAGGGATTCACCCCAATGTGTAAGCATGGATTTGAATGATGTCGCGTCATGATTGGGTTTAACTAAATACTGTGCACAGTAGCGAAAGTCGCCCACATCCACACTCATTGCGATTTCATCCACGAGTTCTAAGGTTGCAGCTTCAAAGGTAAGGTCATCAAGATTCTTGGTTTGCATAAATCGATGCATGCCTTGCATGAAATAGTAGAAGGCCATCGCTCCCGCATCCACCACATGATTGTCTTTAAGCACTTTGAGTTGATTGGTGGTGTTATCAACCGCTTTTGAGAGCTGTTTAAGCACTTCTTCAAACGCTTGTTCAAAATTATCATTGACATGTTTTTCCCACGATTGAGCCCAGACTTTCATGACGGTTAATACCGTGCCTTCTTTTGGAGAAGACACAGAACTTTTCGCTTTCTCAAAGGCAAGTTGAAATCCTTTCACAAGATCATCCGTTGAAAGACTCACTTGATTCTGAAAGGCTTGGGCTAAACCATGTAAATATTGCGCAAAGATCATTCCTGAATTTCCATAGGCATTGTTTAACGCCAATGAAGCAAACGCTTGGGTTTGTTCACCCACGTGCTCCACTTTCTTAACCCCTTGAATCATCATGGTCATGGTTAACGATAAATTGGTTCCTGTATCTCCATCAGGCACTGGAAAAACATTTATACGGTTAAGGTTCGTCTCATTCACCACCACATTTTTTGCGCCTGAGATGAGGTAGGCATACCATTCTTGTGCTTGAATACGTTTCATAATTGTCCTTTTCTAATAGGTTTGTAACTGCTCTTCTTGATTTAAGTAACGCAAAGCTCCACATGCTAAAGCATAAAGTTCATCTTCTCCTGGATAAACCGTCACTGGAGCAATGAATCCAATGCGTTTTTTAAGCATTTCCATTAATTCTTGATTATAAGCTATGCCTCCAGTGAGAATAATTTGATCAATCTTACCCTCAAGCACCGTGGCCATAGCACCAATGTCTTTGGCCACTTGATACATCATGGCTTCCACCAGTAAGCGATGGGATGATGACGTCTGTGCTTGAGTCATCACTTCTCTTAAATCACTCGTGTTTACATACGACATCAATCCACCTAACCCAATGAGGTTTTTCTTTAATAAGGATTCATCATGATTGTAGTGTTTCAATAAGGATAAGACACCCATGGAACTCAAAGATCCAGCACGCTCCGGAGACATGGCTCCCTCTCCATCCAAGGCATTGGTGACATCAATGACTTTGCCATGATGATGAACACCCACTGAGATTCCTCCCCCCATGTGGCATACAATGAGGTTAAGTTCTTCATAGGATTTCCCAACACTTTGGGCATAAAGTCGGGCTTGTTGCTTCTGGTTGAGGGCATGATACACACTGCGACGCTCAATGAGGGCATGTCCACTATAGCGTGCTAAAGGATGAAGTTCATCACTGATAGGAGCATCCACAAACACCACTTCTTTGTGATGGGTTTGCCCCCATTCATACCCAATGAGGTTACCCACATTGGTTACATGCATTCCATATTGTCCACTTAGAATGTCTTGAATGATGGTTTCATCAACACGGTAAATGCCACTGACACACGGTTTTAAAACCCCTCCTCTAACACAGATGATGTCTAAAGATGATATTGAGACCTGAATGCTTTCTAGCCAAGATTCTAAGGCTTGTTTGCGATATTCTTTTTGATCCAAGATGGATTTAAACTGACTTAAATCCGATGCTGGATGACGAAGTGTCGTTTCAAAGGCACACTCTAAGTCATGATAAACGGCTGCTTTGGTGGATGTAGATCCTAAATTCGTAACAAGAATCGTTTTCATAATGACCTCACTTAGTTAAGAACATCATATCATGAACCTTTATTTCTTCACATTAACTTAACCACTTTTTTCTTGTTTGTTTTGATGATTTTATGATATCTTAATTCTAGACTAAGGAGAACGTTATGTACGCCATTACCTTAAGCGATGTTCATAAGATTTATTCTAATCAAGTCCATGCGGTTAAAGGACTCTCCCTCAACATTAAAGAACACAGTTTTACTGCTTTTTTAGGTAAGAATGGAGCTGGCAAGTCCACCACCATTCACATGATGTGCACCCTTGCAGAACTCACATCAGGTAAGATTACCCTTTTTGACTATCAAGTTGGAAAAGATGATGAGAAAATTCGCTCACTCATTGGCGTGGTGTTTCAGCATTCCATGATGGATGATATTCTCAGTGTCAAAGACAATTTGATGATTCGTGGTTCCATGTATGGTTTGTCAAAACAACAACTCCAACAACGTATCAAAGAAGTCAGTGAAACCTTAGGCATTCATTCTCTTTTAAAACAAGCCTATGGATCACTCTCTGGAGGGCAAAAACGAAAAGTGGACATTGCACGTGCACTTTTACATCAACCTCGTCTATTAATCCTAGATGAACCCACGACAGGACTTGATCCTAAAAGTCGTCAAGAATTGTGGCAATACATCCACAAACTCAAAGAATCCTCAAAAATGACCATCCTATTAACCACCCATTACTTGGAAGAAGTCTTGGATGCTGATCAAGTCATTGTCATTGATCAAGGGGTGTTGGTTGAAGATGCCAGCAGTCATGAACTACGTGAGAAGTACACCAAAACCAAGTTGCTTGTCAGTGCACTTCCTGAACTAGAATCTCACTTATCCCAAAATCACATTCCTTTCCACCATCACCAACAACGTCTTCTTATCCCATTATCCTCACCTTTTGATGCCTTACCTTTACTTGAAACATACAAACCATGGATTCAATCCTTTGAAATCATACAAGGAAGCATGGATGATGTGTTCTTTGCCTTAACTGAAAGCGAGGGACACTAAGATGGTACTCAAACTCATAGAACGCAATCTAAAACGATACCTTAAAGACACCATGGGTGTATTCTTTAGTTTTCTTTCTGTCATCATGGTCATCATCATGTATGCCGTCTTCTTAGGAGATAACACCCTTAACAGTGTTAAAGCTTCGGTAGGAGATATCCCTTATGTCGATGGTATGGTTATGGCCTGGCTTATGGCTGGGATTGTGTTTATTTCAACCGTCACAGTTCCTATTTCAGTCTTAGGTTTATTTTCAGAAGATCGCAGTGCTAAAACATTGAATGATTTTTACACATCACCTATCTCAAGATCTTCCTTTATTTTAAGTTATCTACTTTCTTCCCTCATCATTACCACCATCATGAGTAGTCTAAACTTTATTCTAGGACAACTGTATATCTTAACTTTAGGATACAGTTTTATTCCTCTTGTGGATATCATCACGGTGTTTGCGATCATCATTCTTTGTTCACTTACCTACAGCAGTCTTTTCTTCTTCTTAGCCCTCATCATGAAATCAGCCAAAGCATTTGGCTCCTTAGGATCCATTGTGGGAACCCTCATTGGTTTCTTTGGCGGAATTTATGTCCCTATCGGGGTTATCTCAAGCAGTATCGCTAATCTGATCCATGTACTCCCTTTCTCCTATGGGGTTACCCTCATGAGGTTAGCATATATGAAATGGTTTATGGGACAAGTGTTTGATGGAGCACCAGAAGGTGTTCGATCAGGCTTTGAATCCTTCTTTGGTTTAACTGTAGAGATCCAAGGATGGTCAATGCCTGTGTTTATCATGATCTTAGGATTAATGTTTTATACCCTACTCTTCTATGGATTAAGTGTGTTTGTGATGAACACTAAAAAGGTGGTGTAAGTATGGAAGCTATCTTTGAATTCATCGCTGAACTGGCGTTTGATCTATTAGGAGAAGGTTTATTTAAAAAGCTTCCTTGGCTGACGCACTTACTCTTAGCAAGTCTGATTATTGCTTCCTTAATCTTTGCCTATGTTTTCAGAAATCACATTATCATTGTGGTCATGATGCTTCTGTTTGCCTTAATGTTTACCCTTGTGTTTATTGCCTTAAAGAAAAAAGATGAAGACATGTAAAAAAGCTCACTGATGTTGATTCAGTGAGCTTCTTTTATAGTAACAAGAGATTATGCTGTTACTTTTTTAGCAATAGCACGGGAAGTAATGACTAGACCAGTTCCTAAGACAAGGAATAATCCGATCCAAATGAATGAGTTGTCATCACTTGTTTGTGGAATTGGTTCATCCAATGTGAAGTTGGATGGGATTAAGACAGAGTCAATCACATGAACCACACCATTGAGTGCTTGAATATCAGCTGTAACAACTTCTGTATCAGTGTTTACAAATACGCCTAATGCAGCAGGTCCTTCAGAATCTAAGGTGAAGGTTAAAGTTAAGCCATCATTAAGGGTAGGAGCAGTGAGTCCATCAGTAATGTCTGTGGAGAACACTTTACCACTAATAACGTGGAACAATAACACTTTAGCAAGTTCGCTTTGTCCAAGTAATTCTTCTGCAGTAAGATCTAATGCAGCTAATAGTGCTTCAAACGCAGCATTGGTAGGAGCGAAAACCGTGAATGGTCCTTCTCCTTTTAACGCACTGACTAAACCAGCTTGGGTTAATGCAGCAACAAGAATGGAGAAATTATCATCGGATAATGCAATGTCAACAACAGTATCAAACTCAATAGAGAATGCTTCTGGAATTAACACTTTATCGATAATATGAATGACACCATTGGTAGCCATAACATCGGCAGTTGTTACATTCACATCACCATTAATGGTAACACCTTCATCAACACCGAACGTTAAACTTTCACCTAGTACTGTTTCAGCAACCATTCCATCTTCTAAATCAGTGGATAAAACTTGACCAGCTACCACATGGTATAACAAGACTTGTTTTAAGCGTGGGTGAGCTAGTAACTGCTCTGCAGTGACATCAAGTTCTGCAAGTAAAGCAGCAAACGCATCATCGGTAGGTGCGAAGACTGTGAATGGTCCTTCACCACGTAGGGTACCCTCTAACTCTGCCTCTACAACTGCTTGGACCAATACCGTGAATATTTCAGCGCCAATGGCTGTATCTACGATATCATCTGCAGGTGCAGCCACAACGGAAGTCATTGCGAACATCATGATAGACAACAACACTGCTATTAACTTCTTCATCAATAATCCTCCTTTTATGTCAACTCCTTGACTGTCCCCATTGTACACAACCATAAAAGGAGTAATAAAGTCATTTGACCATCAAACTATGTGAAATTATGGAAGCGCTTTTACTCCCAATCTAGGAGTCTTTTTTCTCCTTCTAGTCCTATAAAGGAAGATACATCCTGAGTAAGCTCCACAACACCCTTATAGTTACCTTCATCATCTCGCATGGCTAAATATTGAATGTAGAGTTTCTTGCCTTTGAAGTTAATCCAAAACGTAGCTTCATCACGCTCATTCTTTTTGAATGCTTCTAAGATAGCCATGACCATATGCACACTGTGTCCTGGATGACAGTTCACCACATCTCGTCCTAAGACCGCTGCACTGCGAGGAAAGAAGCGCTCTTTAGGATTATTAAAATAGATAACCTTGTCATGTTCATCCACAATCGTGCAATCCAATGGTAATAGATTCAGAAAACGAGTGAGTTGTTCAAATGATAGTACCCCTGTTTGAGTGGTATACACATGATCAAGGGTTGGGGTATGAATGGAATCAATCTTTCTAAACGTAGGAGTTTCTATCCAAGCAAATCCATATTCAAAACTTTGTTCACGCATGCTTTCGTGCTCATTAATGGAAAGCAGCGTAGTGCTTGGAAACAGAATCATGTTCTCCTTCTGTACAAGCCCAACGGCTTGAAAGAAATACTGCCCTAGTAATTGACTCACTTTTTGATCAGAATCATGATCAAGTGCATGGATTAATTGTTTAAGGGTTGTTATCACTTGATCATGAAGGGTCCACATCAATGTTAATCCTTTAAATTCCTCTTTCTTCTGCTCAAGCAATGGAAAGAGAATGTTCTCTTTCTTCAGATAATGAACATTCATCACAGTACAGGCTTCAAACAAAACCTTTAACTCATTTCTTTGCTTTAATCCATCATTTTTAAGAAACACTTTAATGGTATCAAGATGCTTTAAAAAAGCTTCATTTTCAAAGTGCAAATGCTCAATAAACGAATCTTCCTTGATTGTATACTCAATCCTCTTAAGCACAGGATAAAACGTCAATAACACTCGATCCAAATAAGACAAGATGAATTCATGACTTTCTCCTTCAAGACGTCGTGCATCCATCAGTGCAAAACAATCCATGACAGTGAGTTCATCAATGTAAGGCTTAACCTTTTCAAAATCTTCAGGTGTGGCTTTCTGCTTCGACAACAAGGTAATGTATGCATGCAGTTCGGGTAGATGTGAAATGGACATAACTTATCTCTCTTTCTTTGATGCTTCTAAACAATGTTTTCCAGCATGATATCCCATGCTCATGGCTAAGCTAATATTGTACCCTCCAGTGTGTGAATGCACATCAATCATTTCACCACATACACTGACATTGGGGTATGCTTTTAAATGCATGGTGGCAGGATCAATGGCTTTAACACTGATTCCTCCACTGGTCACAAAAGCTTGATTGAAGCCTCGCATGTCATGAATGTTAAAGGTCCATGCTTTAAGAAACTGTGTGGGTGTTATATTCTCTTTTAAAACGTCATAAGCTTCATTCAATCGCTTAGGGAGTTGATGCATAGACAACACTTTTGAAAGTGTTTTTTCCTTTATCAGTGATTCCACCTCTTGATGATTAAGATGAGGAAGACAATCAATGATCATTAAAATGGACTGCTTTTTCTCAAAACAATCTCGACACACACTGCTGAGTTGTAAAACCCCCGGACCTGAGAACCCAAAATGAGTAAACAACATATCGTGTTTCACTTGCTTCTTTTTCTTACCATCAATCAAGAGTGTTAAACTCACGTCTTTTAATGAAACCCCTTGAAGAAGTTTAGATTGAATGAGTGCATCATTGGACACCAGAGGTGTTTCCGCAGGATAGCATGCTTCCACTTCGACATGTTGAGACAATATTTTGATTAGATGTCCATCACTGCCTGTTTGTTGATAACTCAATCCTCCACTCGCAATAATCAAGTGATCATAGTTGAAAGTTTGATCAGAAGTGATGACTCTGTTGTTGTGTAGGTCAATCTGATTCACATAGATATTAAGCTGCAACTCAACATTGAGTCGGTGAAGCTCATTCAGCATAACCAGGGCAATATCCGCAGCTTTATGAGATTTGGGAAACAAACGTTGATGATCTTCTTCAATTAATGGACAGCCTCTTGATGTAAAGAAGTCTTGAATGTGAGTGCTGTTGAATTCATTAAGAGAAGCATATAAAAAGCGACCGTTACGAGGAGTTTGTTCAATGATGGTTTGAACACTGACATTGGCACTGACATTGCAACGTCCTCCTCCACTTAAACGTAGTTTCTTAAGAATGTGGTCATTTTGATCAATGAGGATGACATTTGATTCAGGAAAGTGAGTTTTAGCGCTGATCGCAGCCATGCACCCAGCTGGACCTGCTCCACAAATAACGATGTTTTTCATACCTTCATCATAGCATATTCTCATTCCTCATTGATTACTCTTTTATTTGGTCTACATTAATGTTACGCTATTAATGTGATGTACATCACAAGGAGAAAAAAATGTTATCGTGTCATACTTGTCAATCACCCGTATGC
>JAJOHZ010000026.1 GCA_021209625.1 Erysipelotrichaceae bacterium
GATGCCAAAAAACTGTATGTCGGCGACGGCTCTACCCCTGGCGGTATTGCTGTTAACATCATGCAGTCGCTAGAGGCATATGGCGCAGTGGGTGATGGAACAACAAATGATACGACCGCGTTACAAGATGCAATATCGCAAACTTTCCTTGAATCTCTAAACTTCCTACCATATCATCATTCACATAATCAAAATCATGCGGAACCATTAAGGCTACACTTGTTCTTAATTGATGCTCTTGAGTAATGTATGGATTATCATGATAGAGTGTCATGACTTTATTCTCTTCATTGATAGGGATGTGATGTTTCTTTGCATAAGCAAACAGTTGTTTGACCATGCTCATACTCTGCTTTCGAAAACCGAGATAGGTTCCTTGATATCGAACATAGATGACATTCAGATGAATCTCTCTTATTTCAACAATGGGTTCTTCCATAATGTTTCTCCTCAATAACACAAGTGTAAGTGATGATGAATGATTTTGGCTTGTCTATTCTTGCTTTCTTATCTGATTGGGTGATTTTTTGTGTATTCGCTTAAATGCTTTCGAAAAGCTACTTAAATCACTGTAACCATAAGTCAATGCCACATCAGTCAGTGAGATTAATGGGTTTGTTCTTATGATCATGTATGCTCTTTCCATTTTTATACGTGTGACATATTTGGCGAACGTTTCATGTTGAAAAGCACTAAAACAGCGATGAAGATAGTAAGGTGATATATGGCACTGTTGAGCAATTGACTGTAGTGTGATTCGCTCACCTAAGTTGCTCTCAATGCAATCTTCAATAAGATGATTAAATTGTACTGTAATCATATTTTTATTTTAGCACAACTTCATAGACTGCAATTAAAAACCATGATTGCTCATGGTTATTGACTCTTATTCTCATTCAATTCTATCGGTATCACATGTTCAATGAATACATCAACCAATTGGGGATCAAACTGGGTGCCTGAACATCGTCTTAGTTCATTTATTGCATATTCAACACTTTGTGCCTTTCGATAAGGTCGATCTGCTGTCATGGCTTCATACGCATCACAAATCGAAATAATGCGTGAAAACAATGGAATTTCCTCACCTGCAAATCCATGCGGATACCCTGTACCATCATATTTCTCATGATGAGTAAGTGCATAGCGAGCAATGTCAGAATATTCATCCGCCGCTTTAAGAATCTCATAGCCTTTGGTGGTATGTGTTTTCATGATCTCATACTCTTCTGCATCCAATCGATCAGGCTTACCTAAAATCGCATCAGGAATCGCAATCTTTCCAATGTCATGAAGTATCGCTGCATAAGATAATTCATCCATATCTTCTTTATACAATTTCAATTGTTTACCAAGCATGAGGCAAAGTTTTTGAACTCGATTGAAATGTGCTTTTTCTACTTCATATTTATCAGTAAGGGTTTGTAGAATTCCTCTAATCGCATTGTTTCTAATACTGGATGTATCCAATATCTTTCGCTTGTACAAGTCTCTTTCTGCTTCTTTGAACACATCTTCAATCTTGATGCATTGATCAAACTTAATGGCATAGCCAATGGACACTGAAAGTTGAATGTTTTTATAATACAACTCTGATATTTTTCGATGAGCTTGTTGGATATATTTTTTCATAATGTCATCACTGACATTAAACGAAACAAACGCAAATTCATCTCCACCATCCTAAACAATGCTCCACAAGACTCAGAACACTGTTTTAAGTGTGATGCCACCATCTTAATCACTTCATCACCATCATTGATTCCATAGGCATCATTGATCAGTTTCATTCCATTCAAATCAATCAACATGATTCCAATAGGCCAATGATTCTCATTATCATTGTTTGCAAGAAACTCGTTGAAATATGATCGATTGAATATCCCCGTTAACATGTCATGAGACGCCATATAAGCAAGCTTCATCTCTTTTTCAACCTCGTTTGTAATGAGTTGAACATAGGAGATAATACCTCCAATGTTTCCTTCAATGTCTAGCCATGGTTTAAGTGACCAGCTTGAATAAAGTTGTTCTCCCGAAGAGCGCAAATAATCATCTTTACTGGCTTCTAAACTTTCTCCTGAAAGTGCTCTTGCATGCGCATCTTTAAACTTTTGTGGTAAATCAGGAAACACATCATAATGATTCATTCCAGTTGGATCATAGGATAGTCTAAATTGCTTCTTATACATTTCACTAACATACAAGTAATTCATTTGATTATCAAAAATAGCCAAACCACCATTGCTGTTTTCGATCACATGTTTAAGAAGATAATTGTAATGCTCTTTTTGCTTTTCACTCATTTTTGCAGATGTAACATCACTGATCAATCCGACCACAAAACTTGGTTTCCCATCATCAAAACGTTCTATGGCTTTTGCATAAATGCGATACCAGTGTATGATTTGATGTAGATCAAGTATTCGACATTCAACTTCAATGAAATCTGTCGAAGAATCAATGAGCCTATTGAATTCAAAATCATACTCGATTCGATCATCAGGATGAATCAAATTTAACCAAGCATTCATATCAAAATCTTGATAATCTACAATGGTATGTTCAAACAATGATTTAAACGACTCAGAAACAATCAACTTGTTATTTCTTATGTCTCTTTCCCAAAACCCGTCTTGGTTGCTTCCAGTATATTATCAATGCGATTGGTATGATATGCGATTGTTTTCTTTAGTGTAGAAAATTCTTAGATGCGACAAAAACCAAAGTACCAATGAGGATGATTAGGATTAACACACTCCAAAAGAGTATAAGAATGACAACTGGATGAGTAAGGAAAGGATAATTGATGGCATCTTTTTATCCTCCTTTATCTCTTTTGCACTTCTATTATATCACTCTTTTTTTATTGTTTTTTGGTTTTGTCATTAACACTACAAAGCATAAACGACAAACTACTGGATTTAAACCATAGATAACTAAATAAAGAAAACCATGATTACTCATGGTTAATGATTAAAATGGTGTCCCGTGAGGGGCTCGAACCCACGACCCACTGATTAAGAGTCAGTTGCTCTACCAACTGAGCTAACAGGACATTGCTATTAGATTATACCACTCTTCATTCATTTTTCAAGTTTTTGTTCATATGTTTTGATGTTGAGAAAGACAAAGACTATAATCATTTCAAAAGGAGATTGATGATGAAAAAGAATGTTGGTAAGAAAGATGCCATGATTCGCTATGGTATCGCTGTTGGTGCATTAATCGGAGCCATCCTACTGCCTGAGTATAGAACCCTTCTGTTGATTGCAAGTGCAGCATTAGCCCTAACAGCTTATGTAGGCTTGTGTGGGTTATACAAAATTCTAGGGATCAATACCTGTCCATTGGACCAACAATAAATCACAGTCATGATGACTGTGATTTTCTTATGGATGAATGAAGATTTTCATCTCAAGGGGTTGAAGTGTCAGTTTAAACACCTTTGGAAGAAAGACACTTTCTTCTTTTAAATGCACTTGATACTCCCCTTCATAGTTTGAAGATAAATGAACGGTGATCTCTTGCGTGGTTTGACTTAAGTTAGTGAACACTAAGACCTTATTGCTACTGCCTTGTTTTTGTCGAAGAAAAGACAATACTGAACTGTTCTCGTCTTCAATCCACACGGTGGAATGCACTTGATTGGTGGTTTCCAGTGCTTCATTGCTTGTTTTTAATTGAATCAGTTCTTGATACACTGATGATATATCATAGTCATTCCATTCTATCTGATCCTTTTCAAAAAACAACAACTGCTTTTCTAAACTGGACTCTTGACCGTTATAGATTAAAGGCATGCCAGGGAGCAAGAATGTTAATGCCCGTGCTAAAGGCATGTGTTTTTTATAGAGTTGAGATGGAATTCCATTCCAGGAGTTTTCATCATGATTGGAAGTGAAAATCATTGGGAAATTCCCTCGGGGATACATACGATGTGAATCACTTAGATAATCAAGAAACAATTGGTCATTATCATTTCCATTACCAATGCTCTTGAACACTTTCATTAGTTCCCAACCACCATAATTAGCATGAAAAACATCAAACCATGAGGTCACTGAATGATCCTCTGCAAGCATGAACACATCGGGATTGACGTCAAGTAAGCCTTCATGAATGTGATTCCAAACTGAAACAGGAACTAATCCTGCCACATCGGCACGATATCCATCAACACCAAACTCTCTAACCCAATATTGAGTCATCAATACAAGCTCATTCACCAGTTGAGAATCTGAGAAGTTCAGTTGGGCAACATCCTCCCAATCTGTACCAATAGGATGAATGATTTGACCACCGCTTTGTACATAGTATTCAGGATGCGTTGTAATCCACTCATGATCCCATCCGGTATGGTTGATCACCAAATCAAGAATGACTTTAAAACCTAAAGCATGAGCCTGATCAATCAGTGCTTTTAAGTCTTCTTTAGATCCAAATTCTGGATTAACCTCCATGTAATCGCGAATTGAATAATATGACCCTAGACTACCCTTTCTTCTAACTTCACTGATAGGATGAATGGGCATCAACCACAAAAGATTCACTCCTAATGCTTTTAAACGAGGAAGATCCTCTATAACTTGTTGAAAAGTGCCTTTTGGTGAGTACTGTCGTACATTAATCTCATATATCACCGCTTGCTTAAGCCATTCTGGTTGCGGAACAAGCGAGGATTTAATTTGATGAGTTGCTCCAATGAGTCGTGGTGCTATCACTTCTACAGTCTTGAGTGAGTCTATGAGTGTACACTCATCTCCTTGTCGTTGAGCATAAGGACCACATGATGCATCATGTGGACTGCAGCCTCCTAAAACCATGGATATTAAAAGGATGATCATTAAAACTTTCATATTACTTTCTCCGATGTGTCATTATTATACCACGAACCTTAAATTCTAACCTTTCATTCAAAATCAATCATGATAGAATACATTCAAGAGGTTATCATGAAACAAATTCAACGACTTAATGACATCATTGCTTTCAATCAACACAATCCTGATATCTTGGCTTTTATTGGTTTAGGTTCAATGGATGAAACCTATCGCTTAGATGCTTATTCTGATGTTGATTTCTTTATCATTGTCAATCCTAGTGTAAAACCCATCCTCTATAATGATGTGTCTTGGCTTAACGTCTCTTCTATCGCATGTTGGTTTCAAGAAACCATGGATGGTTTAAAAGTAGTGTATGAAGATGGTATTTTGCTAGAATTTGCGATATTTACATTGGATCAACTTCCTCACATTGAAGAAAGTGGTGGAAGAATTTATTTTCTTAAAGAAGGAATTAGTGTCGAGGATGTGATGGTAAGAAAACCAAACACCATAACCTTTAACTTTGAGAAAACATTGAACATGCTGTATGCTCATTGTTATATTGGAATGATGCGTGAGCGACGTGGTGAACATGTGGCAGCCCATACTATGATTCAAGTCTATGCTGCTCATGAACTGTGTGAGTTGTGTAATCCTACGGTGGATGATCGCTTTGTGGTGGAACGTCGAATTGAACAAAGATTAGAACTCGATTTTTCACGTTTATACCCAGGTATTCAACATAATCAAGCCTGTGTACAGTTCATCTTAGAAACATGCAAGAAGCATGGATGGATCCATGCTTCTATGATACGTTTAATAGAATCTCTTTATACAGACTAAATTCTTGGTTTAGGTTTGTAATGCGTATGTAAATACTTATGCGCCACATCACTACCTGGTTGTTTTAAGAATTTCTCATACAACTGAATGATGGCAGGATTTTCATGAGATTTTCGAAGTGGAGCATCTTGGTCGAGTTGATAAATCGCTTGACGACGTTGCTCAATGATGTTGACATTTCCATGATGATACGGTTGTCCACCTCCACCAATGCATCCTCCAGGACATGCCATGATTTCAAGCAAATCATAATGTACTTCATCATTCTCAATAGCATTAAGTAGTTTTCGTGCATTTCCCAGTTCATGAGCAATGGCAACATTGAGTGTTTTTCCCCCCATATCAATGCTAGCACTTCTGATGCCATCAAATCCTCTTAATGACTCAAATCTGACTTCTTTAAGTGGTTTTCCTGTTAACATCTCATAGGCTGTACGAATAGCCGCTTCCATCACACCACCTGTAGTACCAAAGATGACAGCAGCTCCAGTGGATTCTCCTAACGGATGATCAAAGTCACTCTCATGAAGCTGATTAAAATCAATGGCTGCTTCTTTAATCATGCGTGCAAGCTCTCGTGTTGTAAGCACATAATCAACATCCATAAACCCCTCATCATTAAATCCTTCTTTTGACGCTTCTGCTTTCTTTGCCACACATGGCATGATGGCAACTGTCACAAGATTGTGGATATCAAGATTGGCTTCTTTGGCATAGTATGTCTTGGTAATAGCTCCCATCATTTGTTGTGGGGATTTGCATGTGGAAGGTACATCCACTAAATTTGGAAACTGTTGTTCAATGAAGTTAACCCAAGCTGGACAACAGGAGGTCAGCATTGGTAATCTACCTCCTGCTTTGACACGCTCAACAAATTCATGAGCTTCTTCAATGACGGTTAAGTCAGCGGCAAAGTTAGTGTCAAAGACCGAATCAAATCCAAGGCGACGTAAAGCCATAACCACTTTCCCTGTTGAAATTGTACCTGGATCTTGTCCAAACGCCTCAGCTATCGCAACACGAACTGCTGGAGCAACCTGAACACTGACATGTTTGTTAGGGTTATTGATTTCACGCCAAACATGGGGTGTGGAGTCAATTTCTGCCAATGCTGCAGTTGGACAAACCGATGCACATTGACCACAATAGGTACAACTGGTATCTTGAAGATCGAGATGGAATGCTGTGGATACGGTGGAGTCAAAACCACGATTCACGGCAGAAAGAACGCCGACAGTTTGCATCTCATCACACATAGTGATACAACGACGACACATAATGCATTTATTGGGGTTTTTGAAAATAGAGAACGATGAATTATCAATTGGATGATTCATTTTTTCACCTGGATAGTGAATTTGACGAATGTTCATTTCATGAGCTAAACTTTGAAGTTCACAATCAAGGTTTTTAACACACATTAAGCAATCTTGAGGATGATTGGAAAGAAGTAATTCTAAGTTAATACGCCGTGCCATAATGGCTTTCTTTGAATCCGTTAAGATACGCTGACCTGAGGTGACTTCTTGAGCACAAGAAGGCACTAAAAGTTCTCTTTTTTCATCCTCTACCACACAGATACGACATAAGGCTTGTCGATTGACGACACCAATATCATGTAAATCAAGATGACACAAGGTTGGAATATGCATACCTACTTTAGCAGCAGCTTGTAAGATGGTTGTTCCTTTCGGGACAGTCACAGGAATATCATTGATATAGCAGGTGACCATACGTTTGATAATACTCATGCTTTTCACCTCCTAAGGTCGAATGATTGCATTGACAGGACATGCACTGAAGCATGCACCACAAGCAATACATAACGATTCATCAATCACATGAAGCTGCTTAACCTTACCTTCAATACAGGTTACAGGACAACTTCGTGCACACTTCGTGCATCCAATACACTTAGCTGGATCAATACTATACGCTTTCTTCTTTGTTCGATAAGCATACGCTTCATATTCTTCTCTAAAGTGAGTCAGTGTTGATAAGACAGGATTAGGAGCGGTTTGTCCTAGTCCACACAGTGATGACCATTTAATGATTTCACCTAATGAGCGTAAGCTTTCAAGATCCTCAATACTACCTTGCATGGAAGTGAGTCTCTCCAATATTTCCAACATGCGTTTTGTACCAATACGACACGGAGTACATTGTCCACACGATTCATCTTGAGTGAAATCAAGATAAAACTTTGCCACTTCTACCATGTCTGAATCTTCATCCATAACAATCATTCCACCACTACCCATCATTGCTCCAATGGCTTTAAGTGATTCATAGTCAATAGGTGTATCGAAGTATTTCTCTGTGATGACACCTCCACTTGGCCCACCAATTTGAATCGCTTTAATTTTTCGATCTTTTGGATGTCCTCCACCAATATCATATACAATTTCTCTAAAGGTAGTTCCCATTGGAACTTCCACAAGGCCAATGTTTCTAACATGACCTGCTAACGCAAAGACCTTAGTACCAGGAGAGGTTGAAGTTCCAATGTCTCTAAACCACGCACTTCCTTTCACGATGATGTTAGGAACATTCGCAAGTGTTTCAACATTGTTCACCACCGTAGGTTTTCGATGATAACCACTGACGGAAGGATAGGGAGGTTTATTCTTAGGTTCTCCTCGACCCCCTTCAATGGAACGAATAAGCGCGGTTTCTTCACCACACACAAAAGCTCCAGCACCAATCTTAATGGAGATATCAAAGGACATCAGTGTTCCTAGGATGTTAGTTCCTAAAAGTCCATAGGCTCGTGCTTGTTCAATGGCAATTTGAAGACGATGGGTTGCTAAAGCATATTCTGCTCGAATATAAATGAATCCTCGTGTTGCTTTGGTTGCGTAAGCCGCAATGATCATACCTTCAATAATGCTATGAGGATCTCCTTCACATATAGCACGATCCATGAATGCCCCAGGATCTCCTTCATCCGCGTTACAAATAATGAATTTCTCATTGGTTTCTTCTAAATAGGCAACTTCCCATTTTACCCCAGTGGAGAATCCTCCTCCGCCTCGTCCTCGAAGTCCTGATTCATTGATGCATGTGATGACTTCAAAGGGTGTCATTTCACTTAACGCTTTTGAAAGCGCAGTGTAACCACCATTGGCGATGTATTCATCAATGATTTCAGGATCAATATGCCCACAGTTCTTTAATGCAATACGGTGTTGCTTCTGATAAAAATCCATGCTTGATGCATCAATGGAAATCTCATCACTATGAGGATTACGATAAAGGAGTCGCTTAACAATTCTCTTGTTTAAAATGTGTTCATTAAAGATTTCATCAACATCTTCAACCTTCACTTGGACGTAATGATAATCGCCTGGTTCAATCCTTAAAATTGGTCCTTGACCGCAAAATCCAAAACATCCCGTTTTAATGATAGCGCATTGATGAGACAGTTCATGTTCATCACAAAGTTTTTGAAACATTTGAATCATAATGTCAGCCTCAGAAGACAAACATGAGGTTCCTGCACACATGAAAAGTTTGATTCTTACGTCTTCTCGTGGTTTAAGTAGAGTTTGAAACGTATTGAATGAATCAATGGATTTAATTCTTGACATGATTCTTCCTATAGATGTCAACGATGGATTTGACATTTTTGGCCTCAACATGACCAAAGACTTTCTCATTCACTGAAAGCACTGGAGCTAAACCACAAGCTCCAATACAGCGAACATCTTTCACACTGAAGACCCCATCTTCTGACATCACATCTTTTTCAGCACCAGTTTCCTTATACACTAAATCTAGAACCTTGTCTGAACCTTTCACAAAACACGCTGTTCCCATACAAACACTGATGGTGAACTCCCCCATTTTGTTTTCATTAAAAAACGAATAAAACGTAACAACCCCATTCACTTGAGCACTAGAACAATTGAGTTTTAATGCGATGTGACGCTGTAAATTAGGTGGTAAGTACCCAAAAAGATGTTGGGCTTTGTGCAGGACGTGGATGAGCTGTTCGTGCTTTGGATTCTCACATTGATCAATGAAACTATCAAGTTCGAGTAACTTGTTAGAATCAAGTGAAGAAGTATCCAAGACGTCTTGAATATTCATAACTTCACCTTCTTTCAAATCGTAATCTCATTTGAGACCATCATATCACATTTCGTGATTTATTTCACATAATGAGTGATTATTTTAACATATTAGACTAAAAAAACTAAGAGATACTTTCTCTTAGTTCATGATTCATGAATTAACTTACTTAATTGATCTTTAAATTGAGGTGACTCCTCTTCTAACATTCGAAGTGCTGCCATTAATGGTATGGCTTGTTTGACTTCTTCACTATGAATGCCCATTTGCTTACAGATTTGCTTCAAATAAGGATTGGCTTGTCGTTTTACATACTGGTACAGAATAATGTATGATCTTGCGATATCCATTACAGGATTTCCAAGTTTAGCATTCATCCAATCAAGAATCACTAATCCTTCATCAGTCATCATGATGTTCTCTAAATGCATATCAAAATGACACAAATGATACTTACGTTCAATCATCGATAATGATTGCAAAGCTTTATCCTTCACTTCTTGTTGAAGTGATGAGTGTTTTAGTGTTGATTCAAATGCAGTGAATGCATCTTCGCAATCAAGATCATGATATTGAAAAACTTCTACTTGAGCTTGAATCAAACATTGAATGCCTTCTTTAAATTTTTCTTTTCTCATCATGTCAGCGATGGTTTTGCCATGAATTAAACTCATTTTTAAAGCATGTTCATCCTTCAACACTTCACATGCCACACTCTTTAATTGTGTTTTTGTGTGTATTTGAGTAAGAATATGAGCTTCCTTGATTATTCCTTCGATTGGATACCATGACGGGTAAAGTTTATACGCCCATACATCATCCGTAACGATTTGGGCTACCCTACCTTTGCCTATGATTCTTAAGTTACTCATCGTGCTAGATTGATTCATTCTTCACCTTAATCAAGACATTGCCTGTCTTGTGTCCTCGATAAGCATGAGCAAATGCTTCTTTATAGTCGATTAGATCAACAACTTTTTCAATGATGGGTTGAATACGTTTGTGTGAAAGACAGTCATTAAGAAAGGCAAGTCGTTGTTTGTCTTCTTTGGTGACGGATTTGATACTTAAAAACTTACCACTTGGTTTCAGAAGGTGTGTAATCTGCTTTCTTTGTATTTTACCTACCGCATCAAATACCACATCAAATTTCTGATTTAGATTGAACACATCTTCTGTTTGATAATCCAAAATGGGTTGTGAATGGATACTCGATAATTGCTGATGGTGTTTAGCGCTAGCAACTGCCACAACATTGGCTTCAAACATGTGAGCTAGTGACAAAGCCGCACTTCCAACAGAACCACTGGCTCCATAAAGATACACATCATCTGACTTACTCAGCGTTGATTCATTAAGGAAATGATAAGCACTTAAGAAACCAAAAGGAATACAAGCCGCCTCTTGTAACGACACTTCAGGGTTAAGCACACTTACGATACTTTTGTCATTAAAATTAAGTTTTTCTGCTGCGACCCCTGCTTTCATTGAGTTAATGAAGTTAACATGATCACCAACCTTGTACCCTGTAACACTTGAACCCACTTGTGCAATCACCCCACTACCACAAATACCCCGAACAACAGCCTCTTGGTTTATTCCAACCAAAAACAAGTCTAATCATGATTTGTAAGTACCAAGGTTGACTTAACGTATTGATGTTCTTATCTCCTGCAGTCACGTTACAATAATGCACATCAATGAGAATATCATCAGGTTTCACTACCTTCACGTCATCAATTTCTACTAAATGTAAGGTTGATTCATCACCGTATCTCTTCTGTATTATCGCTTTCATAGATTACCTCGTTAGATTTAGTATATCAAAATAACCACTCAAATATTGAACTTACATCAACATGCATTATAATCAAATCAACCTGCATGCATTCACGATACAAAAAAACACCCTAAGGTGTTTGATTGGCATTTGGTGACCCGTACGGGATTCGAACCCGTGAATGCATGCGTGAAAGGCATGTGAGTTAACCGTTTCTCCAACGGGCCAATTGAATGGCGCCTGAAACAGGACTCGAACCTGTGACCAACCGGTTAACAGCCGGTTGCTCTACCTACTGAGCTATTCAGGCAAGTGCTTATAAAATATACCATACCCATAAGCACTTTGCAACACTTTTTTAAACTAAAAGTTGCCAAATTAAGTGTTTTGCAACGTTAAATTTTTAACCCATTTTTCCTTCTTCACCAAGGCATATGAAATCAGTAATTTTAAGAAATCTGTGGATTGACCAACTAAATAAATTGCCAAAATTGGCCATGAGGTGAAGGTCGCCGCAATAAAGACTGCAGGCACATTCACCAACCACATGAAGACAGAATCCATGATGAGCGTAGATTTCATATCACCACCAGCTCGTAAAATAAAGTAGCATTCTGCATTACTCATATAGATCACAAACATGAGTGACATGATTCTAAGAACAGATGATGCAATTTCTCGCTCTGTCTGACTAACTTGATAGAATTGTGGCACAGCGATGGAAGAGATAAACATGAGACTTCCTAGAAACAGTGCTAAAACAATACTGAAACCTAGCATATAATACCCTCGAGTTCGTGCCTCTTCAAGTTCATTTGCTCCTAAAGGTTGTGAAATCATCACTGTTGTAGCCACCGCCATACCCCCAAATAAAACAAAGAATAAATCAGCCGTGGTTGATGCGATGGACATGCCTGATATCACTTCTGAACCACGAGTCGCATAGAGTTTAAAGAGGGTCGCCATCCCCGCAGACCATAAGAACTCATTAATGGTCAATGGTAAAGCTTTGATCGTAATAGTTTTTAAGTTATATGATGAAATATGAAACACTTGAGAAGGTTTTGTACTGAAAGTAAAATGCTTCATTTTTAATGAGACCAACAAGGCAATCATCTCGAAGAAGCGAGAAATCACCGTAGCATATGCTGCTCCCGCAACTCCTAGCGCTGGCAAACCAAAATGTCCAAAGATAAGCACATAGTTTAAAATGGCATTCATGGATACCGCAACAATACTGATCACTAGAGGAATCTTAGTTTCCCCTACTGAGCGCATTGCGCTAGCTAATGCGAACGTTAATCCTAAAGGTAAGAATGCAAAAGCGACAATGCGAATGTACTCTGTGCCCGCTTGAAGGATGGCAGGATCTTGACTAAAGAAACCCAACACCGTTTGAGGAATAAGTAACCCTAATATTATAAAGGGAAGCATCACTAGGTAGACTGCGGTCAATGAATAACGGAAAGCTTGTTTAATGTTTTCCTCATCCTTAGCCCCAAAATACTGAGCAATGAAGATGGAAGCAGCACCAGTCACTCCAAAGGTTGCAAATATGCCGACCATGAAGAAACGATTGGTAATGGCTACACCACCTAAGGCAATTCCACCTAACTGTCCTACCATCAGGTTGTCTACTAAGTTAAGGGATGAGGTGATGAGTTGTTGAAGCATAAAAGGAATGGCCACAACAAGGACATTCTTGTAAAACTGTGATGGAGCAATGAATCGTTTAAACATAGATGCCTCCAAAAAATAACGCGATGGGATTCCATCGCGTCTAAGTTTCCTATGGTGGAGCTTATCGGGATCGAACCGATGACCTCCTGCGTGCAAAGCAGGCGCTCTCCCAGCTGAGCTAAAACCCCATATGACATTCAAAAGTATGGTGGGCCTGAATGGACTCGAACCAACGACCTCACCCTTATCAGGGGTGCGCTCTAACCACCTGAGCTACAGGCCCAACATTTGCTGAATGCTTAATAAATATACCATTTACACCTAGGAGTGTCAACCAAAAAAACACCTTTTTTTGATGTTTTTGAAGATAAATCACATAATCATGAATATCCCTTTTTGTTGCTGTCTTTCCTCTTCATTATGCACCAATGTATTCAACTGTTAATCAATAAGTAGGAACATTAAAACATCTTACTCACAAAAAAACTCCCAGAAAGCTCTGAGAGTTTGAATGTTTCCAACGAAAGAATTAACGTTTGGAGAATTGTGGAGCGCGACGTGCACCTTTAAGACCGTATTTTTTACGTTCTTTTTGTCTTGGATCACGAGTCAAGAATCCTGCAGCTTTTAATACTGCACGATAATCAGGACCAGCTACCAATAACGCACGTGAAATTCCATGACGGATAGCACCAGATTGTCCAGTGTATCCTCCACCTTGCACATTGACGTTCACATTGAATGATCCTAAAGTATCAGTCGTTTCAAGTGGTGAGCGAACAACCATGCGAAGTGTTTCTAAAGGTAGATAGTCGTCTAAGCTTTTTCCATTCACGGTGATTTCTCCAGTTCCTGGAGTTAAATACACACGTGCTGTGGATGATTTACGACTCCTGTACCGTGGTACATGACAACTTGTTTTTTCTTTGCAGCCATAGTGTCTCCCTTCTATCCTTAATGACCAATTCAACAGGTTGTTGTGCAACATGTGGATGATTTGGTCCCTTGTAAACAAATAAATGCATACGTTGTTTATCACCAAGTTTGGTGTGTGGCAACATGCCTTTGATTGCTTTTTCTACCCATTCAACGGTGTATTTTTCACGCATAACTTTTGTTGTGCGTACGCGGAGCCCTCCAGGGTATTGGGAGTGAGCGTAATACTTCTTCGTTTCGTCTTTGTTTCCAGTTACGACGATCTTATCAGCGTTAATCACAATCACATAATCCCCTGTATCCACGTTTGGAGTATAGGTTGGTTTGTGTTTTCCACGTAAGACAGTTGCAACTTCACTTGCAAGACGACCTAAAGTTTTGTCAGTTCCGTCAACGACATACCATTGACGAACAACTTCATTTGGTTTGGCCATAGTTGTTTGGCGCATAATATTTCTCCTATCCAGATGTAGTTTCCGGGGCTACATTTGGCATAAAGTGCCATATAAAATAGTACCGTAAAACATCATTAAAGTCAATGAAAAGATTTCCTAATCATCATAATACTGGCAATGCAATCCCTAGTCTAATGAAGTAATAAGATTAGCATTTAAACGCAATAGAAATGTTCTTGCTTCTTGCATCATCTTTGTGTCTTTGAGATGCTTTGGATCATGAGCATCTACCCCAACAATGATTTTGCATCCACGATCTGCAACAATCTTCCAGAAGGTCTCATTAGGATAATGATCTCTGTATCGCTTGCCACCAAGATTATATTCCATGATGGTATTCGTTTCTATGGCCACATCACATAACGCATGAATCATTTCAATGGTCGCGCTATTAATCACATTAGCTGTCTTCAAAAAGAGGTCTGGGTGAGCGAAGATTTTATATACCCCACTTCTCATGGCTTTTATGGAATCTGATAAATAATCATGATAGAGATTACGATAGTCTTTATAGTTACCGTAATAGGTCTCATTACTGTCTTTAATGTGGAAGTGATTACCTAACACGATAAGATCTAAGTCATATTCCTCAACCAATGCCTTTAACTCACTTAAGCGTGACTCAAAGAATTCAGCTTCTAATCCAACAAGAATATTAATCTTGTTTTTATATTTTTCTTTTAAAGCACGAATGGAAGTGACATACTCTTTCATTTCTCTCATATGCATACGAATGCGATCAGTTTCATCCTCAATCAAATTCCATGGAGCATGATCTGTAAATGCTAATTCATCATATCCTGCTTCAATGGCCGCTAAAACATAATCCTCATCAGTTCCATACGCATGTTTACAGCGACGTGTATGGGTATGATAATTTCCATTAATCATAAAACACCTCCTTAAGCGTCAATCCTTTCGCTTCTGCTTTATATCGACTCATGCCTTTTTGTTTGGCTTCTAGAACCTCTGAGATGAAGGTCATTGATTCTTTTCCAGAACCAATCGCAATCAATACCCCCACCATCATACGCACTTGATATTGAAGAAAGGCTTTTCCTTTAACATGAATCTGAATCACTTCATCATTAAAGATCACCTCACACGATTGTATCGTTCTGACTTGATTTTGCTTAAGTGCTTTTGGGGTCACATTAAACCCTGTAAAATCATGCGTACCGATAAAAGCTTGGGCTGCTTCTTTCATTCTTATTGCATCCAATGGATACTTATGAAAATATTCACTCATGTATTGCTTAACTTGATAATTTTTTTGACGAATCGTATAAACATAATGTTTTGATGTGACACTGTAACGTGCGTGAAATGATTCATCCACAATTTTAACGTCTTGAACATGAAGATCATCTGGACAATGGGCATTAATGGCTTTAAGCCACGCTGCCTCACTCAAATGTTTATTGACATCCACGTGAGCCACATAATGATCAGCACTCACTTGTTTATCCGTTCGTCCACATCCCACAACACAGACTTTTTCCTTAACAATAGGAAAAAAAGCATTTTCCAATGTCTCTTGCACAGTGCGCTTGTGAGCCATCTTTTGCCATCCCTCAAAATGATATCCAAGAAAAGACAACGTCAGTTTTAAACGAACCATGCTAAGGTAACCACACTCGCAAGAATCAAGCAGACAAGTACAAAGGAAATCCAATCTTTCATTGTTATCTTCAACTGTTTATAGCGTGTACGTATTGAAGTAGGTGAATATCCCCGTGCTTCCATCGCATCCGCTAACTCTTCAGCTCTTTGAAAACTTGAGACAAAGAGTGGAACAATCAAGGACAATATAGCTACAATCTTTTCATTGATTTTCCCTTCACTCAAATCAACACCACGTGAGGCTTGAGCTTTCATGATGCGTTGTGACTCTTCAATGAGGGTTGGAATAAAACGTAAAGCAATTGAAATCATCATCGCAATTTCATGGGCTGGGACTTTGAATCGTTTAAACGGAGCGAGTAAATCTTCAATTCCTAGCGTTAAATCAAGAGGTTTAGTGGTAGCAGTTAAGAGTGTAGTGATCATGATCATGAGCAGTAAACGAACCACAATGTAAGCAGTTTGAAATAAAGCATCACTGTATACCAGTAATCCAAATAAGTTAATAACAACATATCCCTTCTTAATACAAAGACATTAATGACCAATAAGAACACTAGCATCAACATTACGGGTTTGAGTGATTTAAGGATAAATCCAAATTTTAAACGAGATAGTAAGACTAAACTTACCGCAATTATCCCAATAACACCATACCCAGCAAAACGAGCAGGTAAGAATATCGCTATCATTAATAACAGCATATTCACAATTTTAATACGAGGATCTAAACGATGGATAATGGAATTGGTTGGGATGTAGCGTCCTAATGCAATGTTAGTCATGACGTTGTCCCTCCTTGATGGAGCGAGCGAGTTTATCCAAATCTAATGTGTGATCATCAAAAGTAATGTTTTTTGCTTTTAAGTATGAGCGAAGCTCAAGAAGTGGTGGTTTAACTAATCCATACCCTTCATGAAGATTGGTTTCATTAAAGAAATCATCTTTACTTCCCTCAAATACCACACTTCCTTGATCAAGCATGATGACATCAGTTGCATAGTTTAACACATGATTCAGGTCATGAGTAATCATCACAATGGTTGTATTGGCTTTGTTAAGGTCTTGAAACAAGGACATCATGGAAGCACTGCCTTCAGGATCAAGTCCTGCAGTAGGTTCATCTAATACCAGAATTTTTGGTTTTAAAGCCAAAATTCCCGCAATCGCAACACGACGTTTTTGACCTCCAGACAGTTCTAAAGGTGAACGTTCGTAAAATGAAGCATCTAAGCCGACTCGATTCAATGATTCTTGCGCAATGTCTTGTGCTTCGAGCTGCGTCGCACCAAAATTGAGAGGACCAAACATCACATCCTTCAGAATGGTTTCTTCAAATAATTGGTATTCAGGAAATTGGAACACTAAACCTACTTTCTTTCTAAGTGGTTTAAGTTCTTTCACTTTCTCATTAGCACTGATACGTTTACCATCAACCACTAGTGAACCACCTGTAGGAGTCACAAGAGCATTGAAATGTTGAACAAGAGTGGACTTACCACTACCTGTCGCACCAATGATAGCCGTAAAGGACCCCTCTTTAATTGAAGTGGTGACTTCTTTTAAAGCATGATAGGCAAACACCGAATTAGGAGAATATTCATAGGATAGTTTCTCAACATCAATAATCATAGGTGTTCTACCCATCCCTTCTAATGTCGTTTGAGGAACATCAATTCCAACTGATTTTAAAGCATATTTAAATTTTAATGCAAATGGAATATCCAACTTAATTGATTTCAATAATGCCTCTTGAGCCAATACCTCATGAGGATGTCCATAATCTAACACTTGACCTTCATTCATCACATAAACCACATCTGATTGATAAGCTTCCTCAATGTCATGAGTGATGGATATGATGGTCATGTTGGTTTGTTCATGAAGCTGTTTTACCAAATCATTCACTTCAGCTTTGCCTTTAGGATCAAGCATCGATGTTGCTTCATCCAAGATTAAGATTTGGGGAGCCATGCTTAAAGCACCCGCAATCGCAACACGCTGTTTTTGACCTCCACTTAATTTAGTGGGTTCAAAATTCAAGTAATCACTCATTCCTACTGCGGAGGCAAAACGTTCAATGATTCCATCCATTTCTTTTGGATCAACTCGATGATTTTCAAGACCAAACGCAATATCATCCCTCACTGTTGAGCCAATGAATTGATTATCTGGATTTTGAAAGACAAGTCCGACTTTAGAACGTATTTCATCCACATTCTCTAAATTTAACGGTAATCCATCCACTATGATTTCACCATGAGAGGTTTGAAGAAGTCCAATGATGCATTTAGCAATGGTACTTTTACCTGATCCATTATGACCCACAATTGTGACATACTTCCCTTGAGGAATGCTTAAAGAGACATTGCTAAGTGCTAAGTCAGTGTTGTTGTAGGAAAAGGATATATTTTTAATTTCAATAATCGACATGAATAAGTTCCTCACAATGAATCGTAGTGTTTTGGTGTGCTAAAGTAGATAGATTATTTAAAAGCTGTTGTTTTTCTTCAATTGATTGAATCACCATTTCTATCTTGATTTGCTCTTCATTCACTTCAAGAAGTGAATAATCTCCTTTAATGTGTGATAAAGGTTTAAGAGGATCATCAAGATAAGACAATGTCACAAGTAGTTTTAAAGGTAATGTGGCTTCCATTAAAACAGGGAAATCAATGTTTACTTCTTTCTTTTGATGTAATGATATTGTTGTCTTTTCTTGCTTCTTAAAACGTGAACGTGATACTAAACCACGCATGCTTTCAAGAAATGAAACAAGTTTTAGTTGCTTTATTTTTACAGATGATTTCATTGTACTATTTTACCATAAAAGTGGGTGTCATGGGGTTTATGAGTGATTTTCAACAGTCCATCACCAACATCCAACTTCTCAACATTCACATAAGCATGTTGCTTAATCCACGATTCAAATTCACTGATTTTATGAATCATTTTCTTAAATTGACGTGAGCGATGTTGAATGTCTTCATCTCTCGCACCGTGAAAATCGATATTATCAATAAGCATACAACCCGAAGGCTTCAAAAAAGGGAAAAAGCGTTGAAAGAAACGTTGGTTGGAAGCTTTAGCCCCATCAATGATAATACAATCATACATTTGATGCGGTGAATACTCAAATGCATCAGTGCAAATCATTTTAATTTGATTACGTTGATCAAGAAGTGATTTATATTTAATGGCTTCTTCATAACGATCTTCATCTTTTTCTAGTGTAGTGATGGATAAATTTTCATGTTTATGAGCTAGCGATAAACTTGAAAATCCTATGGCAGTTCCAATTTCAAGAACACTAAAACAGTGATGCAAGGTTATTTCCTTGGAAATAGCCTCAATAGTATCATCACTCATAATAGGAATATCAGTAATCAGTGCGATTTGCTTTAAATCATGTAGGTTCATAAAGTAAAAAAAGCGGCATAGGCCGCTTTTAGACTAATTCAATAATGGCCATAGGCGCAGCATCACCACGGCGAACACTTGTTTTAATTACACGAGTGTATCCACCTTGACGTTCTGCATAACGAGGTCCAAGTTCATCAAATAGTTTTTGTAATGCTAATTGACCAGTTTCTTCATTGGCAACAACATTAAACATTTTCTTCGCTGCTTGACGACGAGCATGTAAGTCACCACGTTTTGCAAGGGTGATTAACTCATCAACCACACTACGAAGTTCTAATGCCTTGTGTTCAGTGGTTTCAATGCGTCCCGCAATGATTAAACTTGTTGCTAAATTACGAAGCAAAGCCTTGCGATGATCAGCAGTACGACCGAGTTTACGATTTTGCATAGGTTCTCTCTCCTGTCTTATTCATACGATTTAAAGCCAAGCCCCATATCATGAAGTTTGTCTTTAACTTCTTTAAGTGATTTTTTACCAAGATTACGTACTCTCATCATGTCTTCTTCAGTTCTCATGGTGAGTTCTTCAACTGTTTGAATACCAGCACGTTTGAGACAGTTGTATGAGCGAACAGAAAGGTCTAAGTCTTCAATCATCATGACTAATCCTTTGTTGTTTGCATCACTTGTGCCATCTTTCATGACTGAATCCATGTCAGCAACGCTTTCTTGAATGTTTGTAAAGATTTCTAAGTGATCGGTGAGGATCTTAGAACCCAAGGACAATGACATTTGTGGTGTGATTGAACCATTGGTAGTGATTTCCATAATGAGACGATCATATTTAGTGTCTTGTCCAACACGAGTTGGCTCAACAGTGTATGATACTTTCTCAATCGGTGTGTAAACAGCATCAGTGAAAATAGTTCCTACACCAAAGGATGAACCAGCATAGAGCTGTTTATTGGTGTCAGCACTAACGTAGCCACGTCCAATACGTGCTTTCATTTCCATTTTGAGTTCGCCACCTTCTTCAAGGGTCGTAATCACATGGTTTTTATTGAGCACTTCAACGTTGGCAGGGCAGTAAATATCCCCCGCAGTAACAACTTTAGGACCTTTTTCATTGATTTGTAGAGTATAGACATCATTTTCATCTGAAATTTTTAATACAAGATCTTTAAGGTTAAGGATGATGGTTGTTACATCATCTTCAACACCAGAAATTGCAGTGAATTCGTGGTATACATTGTCTATTTTGATGGAATACACAGCCGCACCAGGAAGGGATGAAAGTAATACACGACGAAGTGCATTCCCAATGGTCGTTCCAAAACCGCGTTCAAACGGTTCAATCACGAATTTCCCATAGTGGTCTGATTCAACGTATTCTTTAACTTCAATTTTGGCACGTTCGAATTTTTGCATACCAACCTCCTATTGTTGTGTTTTATCCACGTGGACGTTTTGGTGGGCGGCAACCGTTATGAGGGACTGGAGTCACATCATTAATTGCGCTAATGTCTAAGCCAGCAGTTTGTAATGCACGAACTGCAGCTTCACGTCCTGGACCTGGACCCTTAACATTAACTTCTACAAGCTTTAAGCCATGATCCATCGCTGCTTTAGCAGCAGCTTCAGATGCGACTTGAGCAGCAAATGGTGTTGATTTACGTGAACCTTTGTAACCTAATGCACCTGCACTTGACCAAGCAATAACATTGCCTGTTTCGTCTGTGATGGTAACAATCGTGTTATTAAAAGTTGAGTGAATGTGTGCAACACCACGGGCAATATTCTTACGAACACGTTTTTTACGTGCTGTTGGTTTTGTTGTCTTTGCCATTTAATTGTCCTCCACTCTATTTCTTCTTGTTAGCTACAGTACGACGTGGTCCTTTACGTGTACGAGCATTTGTTTTAGTACGTTGTCCACGTACTGGTAGACCTTTACGATGACGAAGACCACGGTATGCACCAATTTCCATTAAACGTTTCACGTTTAAAGAAATTTCACGACGTAAATCTCCTTCAACTTTTATTTTTTCGACGAGAACACGAATTGCATTGATTTGCTCTTCGCTCAAATCTTTTACACGGATATCTTCGGAAATCTCAGCTTCTGCTAAGATTTTTTGTGCGAGTGGTTTCCCAACTCCGAAAATGTATGTTAGTGATATTACGACACGCTTATCGCGTGGAATATCGACACCTGCTATACGAGCCATTGTTGCGAGTTCCTCCTATTAACCTTGTCTTTGTTTGTGTTTAGGGTTTTCACAAATTACCATTACGCGTCCGTTACGCTTAATGATGCGGCACTTATCGCACATCGGTTTGACTGATGGTCTGACTTTCATGTGTTTTTCTCCCTAGACTATTTATGTCTAAATGTTATGCGGCCACGTGTTAAATCATACGGTGAGATTTCAACGGTAACACGATCACCTGGTAAAATGCGTATGTAATGCATGCGGATTTTACCAGAAACGTGGGCCAGTATTTCGTGACCATTGGTTAGTTTCACCTTAAACATTGCTCCTGGCAATGTATCTTCAATGATGCCTTCAACTTCTATAACGTCTTGTTTTCCCATAGAGTTCCTTTCTTAATGAATTAAAGTGTTGTTAGAATTTCATATCCGTTGTCGCTTACAACAACTGTGTGCTCAAAGTGGGCACTCAGTGAACCATCTTTTGTGTTCACAGTCCACCCATCCATGAGTGTGATGGTTTGTGGTTTTCCCACATGAACCATAGGTTCAATCGCTAATGTCATTCCTGACCTTAGAATTGGACCTGTGCCACGAGTACCAATGTTAGGAATGGAAGGATCCTCATGAAGTGATGATCCAATACCATGCCCTGAATACTCAATTGGTAGTGAGAATCCAAAGGAAGTGACATATTCCCCAATGGCATAACTCACATCACCAAGATGGACACCTGGTTGTATTTTTGATAAACCAACAAATAATGAATTTTTGGTGACTTCTAACAATTTCTTCGCTTCATCAGAAATTTCACCAACAGGATACGTCCATGCGCTATCCCCATGATACCCTTTGTAATTTGCTCCAATATCAATGGATACAATATCACCTTCCACAAGTGGTTTGTGGTTAGGGAACCCATGAACCAAGGTCTTGTTGACCGAGGCACAAACGGCGTACGGGAAGCCTCCATATCCTTTAAAGGATGGAGTCGCATTGTTTTCGATGATCACACGCTCTACAGCGTCATTGATTTCTTTGGTTGTAACACCAGGTGCGATCATCGATGCAACTTTCTGATGAGCTAGAGCCACAATCCGGCCTGCTTCTCTCATAAGTTGAATTTCACGTTGCGATTTAGTGGTAATCATTGGACCTTCTCCAAAGCAGCCTTCACATCTAACCAAACAAGGTCAATGTTCTTCGTTGCGTCAACATACTTAACCAGTCCTTTGTACCCATAATAATCCAGGACAGGTTTAGTAAGAAAGACGTGCTCTTTTAAGCGAACCACCAATTGATCAAGGGTATCATCACTACGATGAACAAGTGTTGAACCACAATAATCACAGGTATTCTCTACTTTAGGCGGAAGGTATTCTAAGTTAAAGATGGCTTTACAGTTCTCACACATACGTCTATCGATGACGCGATGGATGAGGGCATCAAGTTCAACTGATAAGTTTAAAACAATCTGCACTGGTTTACCAATCTTCTTTGCAATATCCTCGAAAGCCACAGCTTGCACTAAGGTACGAGGATAACCGTCCAGCAAATATCCTTTTTGACAGTCAGGTTGGTTAAGACGCTCTTGAATCATCGCAATAGTAATATCATCAGGAACTAAAAGTCCTTTGTCGATGTATTTCTTTGCTTGAAGACCCAATGGCGTTTCCGCTCTCATGGCATCACGAAACATGTTTCCCGTTGAAATATGAGGAACATCATAAAGTTCTACAATTTTCTTCGACATGGTCCCTTTACCAGAGCCCGCTGCACCCATAATCAGAATATTCATGTTCAGTCCTTAACGTGACACAAAGCCACGATATTGCTTTTGTGTTAGTCGTCCTTGAAGATCTTTCACTGTTTCCATTGCGACACCGACCACGATGATGATCCCTGTACCACCCACTGAAACTGAGTTCGGTAGATTAGTCACCATTGGAATCACATACGGTAATGCTGCAATGAAACTTAAGAAAATTGCTCCAAGTACGGTAATACGATTGAGTACTTTACCAACATACTCTTTGGTTTCATTACCTGGACGAATACCTGGAATGTATGTTCCACTCTTAGATAAGTTGTCTGATATCTTCTCTGGATCAACTTGCAAATTCGTATAGAAGAATGTGAAGAAGACAATTAGAGCGATATAGATGCTTAATCCGATCGGTTGTGAAACATTAAGAATGGTTGATAATGTTTGGAAGAATTCACCTTGATTAAAGAAGGATAATACAGTGACAGGTGCAGTCATGATTGCGGAAGCAAAGATCACTGGAATCACACTGGCTGAGTTAATCTTCAATGGTAAGAAAGTGATTTCTTGATTTGATTTTCTTACACTGGACGAAGTGTATTGAATCGGAATCTTTCTCACTGCAGTTGACATGAAGATGACCAAGATAATAATGGCAACATACATCAAGATAAAGAGTGAGAAGTTAAGTACACCACCAAAGATGGCAGCACTTGAACTTGTATCCACTAAAGTTTGGAACGCTTGAGAGAATCTGAATGGAATGTCTGAGACAATCCCAGCAAAGATAATCATTGAAATCCCGTTACCAATCCCAAAGGATGAGATACGATCCGCTAACCATAACAAGAACATTGTTCCAGCCGTAATAACGACAGTGACATACATGTAGGTTGCAGGTCCAGGATTGCTAAGAATTCCATAGTTAATGTGGAAAGCGTAAGTCAAGGTAAACCCTTGAACTAAAGCTAAGACTAAAGCAAAGTAGCGAGTAATGCGATCAAGCTTCATTTTGCCTTGTGCTCCGGATTTTGTCATTTCAGTTAAAGCTGGAATAACATCCATCGCTAATAGTTGCACAATAATGGACGCCGTAATGTAAGGACCAATCCCCATTGAGAAGATGGAAAACTCTTGAAGAGCTCCTCCTCCCAATAGGTTAATCATCCCTAAAATGGAGTCATCGGCAAACTGACCAATAAGTCGTGTGCTATCTACCATCGGAGCAGTGATGTTCGTCCCAAGACGGTAAACAAAGAAAATTGCGAGTGTAAAGAAAATTCGACCTCGAATATCTTTGTTTTTAAACATATCCACGAGTAGTTTGATCATATTAGATCACCACGACACTTCCGCCTGCCTTTTCAATCACAACTACCGCTGATTTTGAAAATTTGTTGGCTTTGACAGTTAACTTCTTAGAAAGTTCTCCATTACCTAAAATCTTTACGCCATCTAATGTCTTCTTAATAATTCCAGCTTCGATGAGTAACTCAACAGTAACCACTGTTCCATTTTCAAAGACATCAAGAGAGCTGACATTAACGATAGCGTATTCTTTGCGAGTGTAGTTAGTGAATCCGCGTTTTGGAATACGACGGAATAATGGAGTTTGTCCCCCTTCAAATCCAAGTGGGACCCCTCCACCACTACGAGCATTTTGTCCTTTATGACCTTTACCCGCAGTCTTACCTTGGCCAGAACCTTGTCCACGACCTAGGCGTTTACGAGAGGAGCGAGCTCCTTCGGTGTATTGTAATTCATGTAGTTTCATGCGTTCTCTCCTTAACCGCGAATCTCGGCAATTTTCTTCTCGCGAAGTTTTGCTACAGATTTTACAGTTTTCAATTGAGTTAATGCCTCAAAAGTAGCACGAACCATGTTGATTGGAGTACGAGATCCTAAGTTTTTAGACAAGACATCCGTAACTCCTGCAAGTTCTAATACAGCACGAACTGCACCACCTGCGATAACTCCTGTCCCTTCAGCTGCTGGACGTAAGAATACTGATCCTGCGCCGAAGTTTCCAGTGATTGCATGTGGAATAGTCGAGTTGTTTACGATAGGTACAACAACTAAGTTGCGTTTTGCATCTTCAATTGCTTTTTTAATTGCATCAGGAACTTCGTTTGCTTTACCCGTTCCAAAACCAACACGTCCTTTTTTATCACCAATGACCACTAATGCTGAGAAGCGGAAACGACGTCCCCCTTTAACAACTTTAGTGACACGGTTGATGGTGACAACACGTTCTTCAAATTCTTTAACTACTTCTCTTCTTACGAAGGTTCTTGGTTGTTTATTGTTTTCCATGTTGCCTCCTAGAACTCTAGTCCGGCTGCTCTAGCCGCATCGGCGAGTGCTTTCACACGGCCGTGATACAAGTAACCTCCGCGGTCGAATACGACTGCTGTGATGTTAGCTTTTTTCGCACGATTTGCGATTTCTGTACCAACTGCAATAGCAGCTGCTACGTTTGATCCGTTTTCAAGTTTAAGGTCAATACTGCTTGCTGATGCTAAGGTTACACCTTTCACATCGTCAATAAGTTGAGCGGTAATGTTTGCGTTGGAGCGGAACACACTTAAACGAGGGCGTGATGCTGTACCACTAATTTTATTACGGATACGTGCATGGCGTTTTTGACGCACTTTATTACGATCTAATTTGGTTATCATTTAATGGCCTCTCCTTCCTATTTCTTCTTACCAGCCGTCTTACCTTCTTTACGACGGATGACTTCACCTTTGTATTTGATTCCTTTACCTAAGTAAGGTTCAGGTTTACGAATTGCACGAACGTTTGCAGCAAATTCACCAACACGTTGTTTATCGATGCCTTCAACTTTGATTTCTGTTGGTTTACCAATAGAAACGGTTAGTCCTGGTTCGATGGTGAAGATGACTGGGTGAGAATAACCAACGTTTAATGTCAATTTATTCTCAGCCACTGCTGCTTTGTAACCAATACCCACTAATTCAAGTTCGCGTTTGAAGCCATTAGCTACGCCTTCGATCATGTTAGCAAGTAAGGCACGAGTTGTACCATGAAGTTGTTTTGTGTGCTTTTGGTCGTTTGCACGAGAAACGGTGATGATGTTTTCATTGACTTCAAATCCAACAACTTCACTAAATTTACGAGTTAGTGTTCCTTTAGGACCTGTAACTGTAACTTCATTCCCAGACGCGACATTAAATTCGACGCCAGCAGGAATGGTAATCGCTTTATTACCGATACGTGACATTGAGTGTCTCCTTCTTACCAAACGTAAGCGATGACTTCACCGCCGACATTTTTCTTACGAGCATCTCTATCAGTCATAACACCGTGAGATGTGGAGATGATGGCGATGCCAAGTCCATTAAGAACACGAGGCAACTTATCAACTTCTGCATAAACACGAAGTCCTGGTTTTGAGATGCGTTTAATTCCTGAAATCACTTTTTGATTGTTAGCACCGTATTTTAAATTAACAGTGATCACTTTCTTTGCATCTGAAGATACGGAGTATCCAAGGATAAAGCCCTCTTCTTTAAGAATGCGTACAATTTCTAATTTTTCCTTACTTGCAGGAATTTCTACACTTTCGTGTTTTGCGCTAACCGCGTTACGAATACGAGTCAGTAAATCTGCAATTGGATCTGTAATACTCATCATTTAAGTGCTTCTCCTTTCTACTACCAACTTGCTTTCTTCACTCCAGGAATTTGGCCTTTATAAGCTAATTCTCTGAAGCAAATACGACAAATTTTATACTTTTGCAAGACTGAGTGAGGACGTCCACAACGCTCACAACGAGTGTAATTACGAACTGCAAATTTTGCAGGACGTTGTGATTTAAGGATCATTGATTTCTTAGCCATGAATTACACACTCGCTTTCTTAGTGAAAGGCATGCCTAATGAAGTTAATAATGCACGGCCTTCCTCATCATTTTTCGCTGTGGTAACAATAACAATATCCATACCACGAACTTTATTTACTTTGTCATAACTGATTTCAGGGAAAATAAGTTGTTCCTTAACCCCTAAAGTGTAGTTACCACGACCATCGAAAGCTTCAGAACTTACTCCACGGAAGTCACGTACACGTGGAAGTGATACGTTAACTAGTTTGTCTAAGAATGCGTACATTCTTTCACCACGTAGTGTAACTTTAGCCCCAATTGGCATACCTTCACGAAGTTTGAAGTTCGCAATGGATTTTTTAGCTTTAGTAATTACAGCTTTTTGACCTGTAATTGCTTGTAATTCAACGACAGCTTCATCAAGAAGTTTAGGGTTTGCTACAGCATCGCCTACACCCATATTAACAACGATTTTGTCAATACGAGGTACTTGCATGACTGAAGTGTAATTGAATTGTTTCATAAGTGTGCTAACGACGGTGTTAGCATAGAGATCTTTCATGCGGTTCATATCATTAGCCCTCCTTATTTGACTACTGCGCCTGTTTTAGTGAAGACGCGCACTTTTTTATCACCCTTCATTTCAAAACGTACACGGCTAGCTTTCTTTGCTTTCGCATCGTAGAGCATGACGTTTGAAACGTGGATTGGTAATGTTTTTTCAACAATTCCACCTTCAGGATTGGCTTGGGTTGGTTTTAAATGTTTCTTAGCAACATTAACCCCTTCCACAATAACTTTTGATTCTTTAGGGAAAACTGCTTTGACTTCACCAATGGTGCCTTTATTAGCACCGGTGATCACTTTGACTGTATCGCCTTTTTTGATTTTCATTGCGTTTCTCCTATAACACTTCTGGTGCTAAAGACACAATTTTCATAAAGTCTTTATCACGAAGTTCTCTAGCCACTGGACCGAAGATACGGGTTCCACGAGGCGTTTTGTCATCTTTGATGATAACAACGGCATTGTCATCAAATTTGATACGTGCGCCATTAGGACGGTTAATACCATACACAGAGCGAACAATAACAGCTTTAACAACATCACCTTTTTTAACAGTTCCACCTGGAGTTGCAGATTTAACTGCACAGACCACGATGTCACCAATATTGGAAGAGCGACGGCGGCTTCCTCCTAGTCCACGAATAACGAGTACTTCTTTAGCACCGGTGTTATCCGCAACTTTACATCTAGTTTCGTTTTGAATCATGATAACCCTCCTCTAAAGAACAACAGCTTTTTCAACGATCTTAACTAAACGGAAACGTTTAGTTGCTGATAAAGGACGTGTTTCCATAATGTCAACAACATCATTTAATGCAGCCTCATTGAGTTCGTCATGAGCTTTGAATTTCTTTGAATACTTAACACGTTTTCCATATAATGGATGACGTTTTGAAGTTGTAACTTCAACAACAATGGTTTTGTCCATGGCGTTAGAAACCACTTTACCACGGTAAACTTTACGATTTGAGCGTTCCATTAACCATTAACCTCCTGTGCTTCCATAGCACGTTCAGTAATGACTGTTTTGATACGTGCAATCGTTTTTCTAACAGTTTTGATACGAGCAGAATTTGTTAATTGACCTGTTGCTTGAGCAAATCTAAGGTTAAACAACTCTTCTTTTAGTGTATCAATTTCTTTGAATAATTCAGAATTGCTTTTTTCGCGAATCTCTTTGATCAACATGATTACTCCTCCTCGCCTTTACGGACGAAACGAGTTTTTACTGGAAGCTTGTTGGCAGCAAGGCGGAATGCTTCTTTAGCAATCTCTTCGCTTACACCAGCAATTTCGAACATTACTCGTCCTGGTGAAACGACAGCAACCCAACCTTCAGGTGCCCCTTTACCAGATCCCATACGAACTTCTAATGGTTTTTTTGTGATAGCTAAGTGAGGGAATATTTTAATCCACACTTTACCACCACGTTTCATAAAACGTGTCATCGCAATACGAGCTGCTTCAATTTGACGGTTTGTGACATATGCGCCACTTTCCGCAACTAAACCAAACTCACCAAATGCGACAGTACGACCCGCTTTTGCACGTCCTTCGTGAGAAACACGATGTGGACGACGGAACTTTGTTCTATTTGGCATTAACATAGTTTATTCTCCTCCTTCAACAACAGCTTCAGGAGCAGCTTTAACTGACTCGCGTTTTTCTTCGCGCGCCACTGGACGTTGGCGATCATTACGACGGTTATCACGACCACGACGATCTCCACGAGGTGCTTCTTTTGGAGCTTCTGGTTCTACAACCATGTGTCCAGGAAGAACTTCACCACGACAAATCCAAACTTTAACTCCTAATTTACCATAAGTTGTCATCGCTTCTGCATGTGCATAATCGATGTCAGAACGTAATGTGTGAAGAGGAACAACTCCTTCGGAGTATCCTTCACTACGAGCAATATCAGCTCCGCCTAAACGTCCAGAAACAATGGTTTTAATTCCTTTTGCTCCAGACTTCATAGCATCAATAATCGCACGTTTTTGTACCGTTCTAAATGATTTACGAGCTTCTAACTCACTCGCGATTTTGTGTGCAACAAGGGTAGCATCCAAGTTAGGGTTTGCTACTTGTAATACTTTAACGTTAACTTTCTTGCCTGTCATCTTAGTTAAAGATTCGATAAGAACTTTAATGTTTGCGCCTTCTTGTCCCATTACTGCTCCAGGACGACCTGAGCGAATAATAAGATTTAAAGTGTCTTTAGTGCGTTCGATTTCAATACGTGAAACGAAGGCATTGCTTAGTTTTTTCTCCAAGAATTCACGGACTTTAATGTCTTCAACAAGTAAAGTTCCATATTCTTTTTCTGCGTACCAACGTGATTCCCAATCACGGATGATTCCAACGCGTAATCCTATTGGACTGACTTTTTGACCCATAATTGTTCCTCCTTAGGCACGCTCAGCCACGATTACAGTAATGTGACTGGTGCGTTTGTGAATGGCTGCTGCGCTTCCTTTTGCACGAGGCATGAAGCGTTTGAGTGTAACACTCTCATCAGCATAACAAGCTTTGATGTAAAGTTTAGATTCATCAAGTTGATTGTTGTGTACTGCGTTTGCGACAGCTGATTTTAATACTTTAGCTGTAGCTTTTGCGGCGAAGTTTGGGGTAAACTTCAAGATTGCTGTGGCTTCTTTAACATCTTTGCCACGAATTAAATCGAGTGCTAAACGCGCTTTACGAGCGGTAACACGAATGGTTTTTGCTGTTGCTTTGACTTCCATGATACCCTCCTTTATTTACCCTTCTTATCGTCGCCATGACCACCGTATTTACGTGTTGGTACAAACTCTCCGAGTTTGTGTCCAACCATATCTTCAGTGACATAGACAGGCACGTGTTCTTTTCCATTGTAGACCGCAAAAGTGTGCTCTACAAACTGTGGGAAAATCGTTGAACGACGAGACCATGTTTTAATTACTTCTTTTTTACTTTTAGCATTCAAGGCTTCCACTTTTTTAATTAAGTGATCGTCTACGAATGGGCCTTTTTTCAAACTACGACTCATGTTTTATAGTTCCTTTCGCTTATTTCGCCTTACGACCACGAACGATATACTTGTTCGAAGCGTTTTTCTTCTTGCGAGTCTTCAATCCTAATGCTTTCTTACCCCAAGGTGTTAATGGAGCAACGCGTCCAATTGGAGAACGTCCTTCACCACCACCATGTGGGTGATCCACTGGGTTCATGGCAGATCCACGAACGGTAGGACGGATACCCATCCAACGCGTACGACCTGCTTTACCAATGTTAACTAAGTTATGATCTTCGTTACCGACAGTACCAACAGTAGCACGGCATTGTTTTAAAATCTTACGAACTTCCCCTGATCCAAGACGTACAATAACGTAGCGGTCTTCAGATCCAAGAATTTGTGCAGAGACACCAGCAGAACGTGCTAATTGTCCACCTTTACCAGGCTTAAGTTCAACGTTGTGAACAACAGTTCCTTCAGGCATTTTACCAAGTTCTAAAGTATGTCCTACTTTAATGTCAGCTCCTTCACCACTTAAGATGACAGTTCCAACTTTTAGCCCTTTAGGAGCTAAGATATAACGTTTTTCACCATCGGCATAGGAAACTAGCGCGATGTTTGCAGATCTGTTTGGATCGTACTCAATGGTTTTCACTGTTGCTGGAATACCATCTTTGTTACGTTTAAAGTCGATGACGCGGTACATTCTTTTATGTCCACCACCTTGATGACGGGTAGTGATGCGTCCTAAATTGTTACGTCCACCTTTTGATTTTAAAGGTTCAAGAAGTGAGCGTTCTGGTCTAGATGTTGTAATTTCAACATTAGCCACGGTTGTCATGCCACGACGACCTGGGGTCGTTGGCTTGTAGGCTTTAATCGCCATACGTGAATTTCCTCCTATCGCATCTTTTCCGGAAATAGCGTGTTCTTCCGATATGTTGTCTGATTAGAATAAGTTAATGGTTTGACCTTCAGCAAGTTTAACGATGGCTTTACGCACAGCATTAGTGTTGCCTGAATATTTTCCAACACGTTTGAGACGTGGGCGTACATTCACGATGTTAACTTTTTCTACTTTCACATTGAAGATAGCTTCGACAGCTTGTCTTACTTGTGTTTTGTTTGCACCTTTCGCTACTGAGAAAGTGTATTTGTTATCGACCTCTTGAGCCTTCACTGATTTTTCAGTGATGATTGGGCGTAAGATAATGTCTCTAGGGTTTAGTGCACTCATTATGCAACCTCCTCGACTTCTTTCTTATTGAAGTATACGCCAGCTTCTTCAGCAGCGACTTCAGTGAAAACAAGGGTGTCTGCGTTTAGAATGTCATACACGTTAAGACCTTCGACAGAAAGTAACATTACATTAGGAATGTTACGTAATGCTAAGAAAGCATTATCGATCTCTTCATGACCACTAACGACAAACAATGTTTTGCTTTCAAGTTTTAAGTTATCCATGACTTTGACAAACTCTTTAGTCTTTGGAACACTTAATGTTAAGTTTTCAACAACCATTAAGCTGTTGTCTAACACTTTTGAACTCAATGCTGAGCGAAGTGCTAAGTTTCTAACTTTTTTGTTTAATTTTCCACCGTATGAGCGAGGAGTTGGTCCGAAGACAATTCCACCACCACGCCATTGTGGAGAACGGATGGATCCTTGACGAGCACGTCCAGTTCCTTTTTGCTTCCAAGGCTTACGTCCACCACCAGCAACTTCACGGCGGTTCTTAGTGTCATGAGTTCCTTGGCGTGCACTGTTGCGTTGTTGAACGACTGCATCAAATAGCACTTGTTGATTTGGAGCGATTCCAAACACTTCGCTATTGAGTGAAATTTCTTTAACGCTTACACCTTCTAAATTGTGTACTTGTACTTTCACCATGATTATTCTCCTTGCCCTGCACCACGATTAACTAACGTTTTAGGTGTCGTTTGTTTTACACGCTTCGTGGTCGTTTTGACGATAACATACCCTTTCTTAGGTCCAGGTACGTTTCCTTTTAATAGTAAGTAGTTATTTTCAGCATCAACTTTGATCACTTCAAGGTTACGGTTTGTTGTGGTATATCCACCTTCTTGACCCGCCATGATGCGACCTTTATTGATAATTCCGTTGTTACGACCGATGGTAGCTAATGAACCAATACCACGGTGGTGACCAGAACCATGAGATGCAGGACCCATGCGTTGATTGTTACGAACAATCGCCCCAGTGAAACCTTTACCTTTTGATGTTCCTTGAACATCAACCATGTCTCCAGCAGCAAATAAATCTGCTTTAACTTCAGAACCAACTTCTAAACCTAATAATTCATTTCCCGCGATTTCACGAACGAACTTCTTGGGAGCGGACCCTGCTTTCTTCGCATGGCCGATGGCTGGTTTAGTTGCTCTTTGCAACTTAACATCTTCAATCCCTAATTGCACAGCTTCATATCCATCGTTTTCTAATGTTTTCTTTTGTAAGACAACGTTAGGAACAACTTCCACAACTGTGACAGGAATCAGTGTCCCATCCTCAGCGAATACTTGGGTCATACCGACTTTACGTCCTAATAAACCTTTCATCATTACCTCCGATTACAGTTTGATTTCAATGTCAACACCAGTTGGAAGTTCCAAACGGGTTAACGCGTCCATAGTTTCTGCACTTGGACCAACCAATTCAATTAAGCGCTTGTGAGTACGAATTTCGAATTGCTCACGGGAATCTTTATACTTATGCACAGCACGTAAAACGGTGACGATTTCTCGTTCTGTAGGTAGTGCTACCGGTCCTACAACTTTTTTCACACCGTGATTTTTCACAGTGCTTACAATCTTCTCAACCGCTGCATCAAGTGTTCTTGATTCAAAAGCTTTTAAGCGGATGCGAATTTTATTCTTTGCCATGGAGTTCCTCCTATCTTTCTGTGTCTAGATCCATGTTAGACCTGCTCAATGCGAATTACCTGGGCTTCTCACTGTCCATGACAACGGATTTCAGTGTGCCAGCAACCTCGCACGTCCACGCAGTCGCTCCAATAGTATAAAGGAAGAGCCTCACTAAATCAAGCCTTTTTTTAATTATTTTAAATCTTTTTAAGCACTTAAAAAGGCACATTTCTGCGCCTTAAGCTTAGGCTTCGATTGACTCTGCCCAAATCACTTCATACGGCGATAAGTCAAAGGTCTCATGGTCCATATTGAGGATCCGTCCTTGCAAATGACACTCATATTGCTGTCCAGTAGCAAACTATCTAACGTGCGAAACATGTACTTTTTGCGGATACTCAGAAAAGTTAAATAAAGCCAAGAATGTCTTCCCTTTGAGTTCTCGAACAAGGACATACACATGTGGATTGAACACATCGAGTGCGAATTGATTCACTTGAGCATGCAAGAAACGAATCTTCTTACGAAGAGAAATCATACGCTGTAGTTCCTTGTAGACTTTACTTTGAACGCTGTTCGCTAACTAAACGTCGCTCTCGCCTTCTTCCAATCATGATTGGTCGATGCACCCATCTTCCTTCATTCATCTTACTTGGATCATCTAGATACGATTGATCATTAAGTTGAGCTAACTCGTCACCTGAGTATATAAGCGGAATCCCACGAAAGGAGGGTATCAGCGCATGAGCTAGATTGATTCGTCGAATCGCTTCCTCAATCTTATAGGTTTCTTTTTCTCCAAAGCACTCTCTAATCCTAATAGTGAAGCCAATGTTCCATTGGTGCTTGCATCGAGGGTTTTAGGATTAAATTGGTAATCCTCTCCTTTCGCAAAAGATCCTGGAAAACGTTGTCCATAGAATCGAATAAGAAATTGCTTATGTTGAAATGGATCGAAACCCATAGCTGCAACTGCTTTCTCATTAAATCCCCATCCAATATCATCATGACAACGCACATAGTTCATCCACGAACCACGACTTGGAATTTGGAATCGATTGGTATCAAGCGTGATTAGACGTGTATCCCGTGTCGCAAAGGTATGATAAATATCTACCATAAGATTTGCATTGTACATGATTTCACACTCACTTTTACGCTCACTTCCAAAATACTTTACAATTTGCTCAGGTTCCACAATAGCTTCACCTAGAAGTGAAAGCGAAGGTGCAACCTCTTGTTTTATTAGAAAATCATTCTAAGCAGATCTTGAATCGGATCTAGGTTACGACATGAAGTATTCAGTTCTTTCCACATGAATGGAATAGCATCTAATCGTATCATGTTCACTCCAAGATTCGCTAAATATAATAATACATCCACCACTTCATGAAACACAACAGGGTTGGTAAAGTTAAGATCCCATTGAAAGGATGAAAATGAAGTGAAAACATATTTTTGAATGGACTCTACATAAGTGAAATTACCAGGACATTTATCTGGAAGAACTTCAGGCACCGTTTCATCAAACTGATCAGGAATGGTTCGATCATCATACATGAAGAAAAGCGCTTGTGCATCTTGATCACCACTTAAGGCTTGTTGAGCCCATGTGTGTTCAATGGCCACATGATTCAACACATAATCAATGCATACTTTAATATCTGCTTTAGCAAATGCTTTAAGCAAAGCACTGAACTCTTCAAGTGTCCCTATACGAGGATCCACATTGCGATAATCTTCTACCGCATACCCCCCATCATTTTCACCTTCACGTGGTTTAAGTAGTGGCATAAGATGAACGTAGGTAATGCCTAATTCTTATAGATAAGGAATCTTCTTACTTAATTTCTTGAAATTTCCCGCAAACAAATCCGTATATAAGGTCATTCCTACCATCATATTGGAAAAATACCAATCTGCTTCTGATTTATCTAACAGTTTAAGTGTTCTTGACCGCTCTTTCTTATGGTGTTCAATCATGGATAATAATGATTCGAAATGATCCTCAACATGATGATTGTGTTGAAAAAGAGACAAGTATATTCGTTTTAATTCACTCATTGTTTTCATAATCAACCTTCCTTGCCAATTCAACATATCATAAAGAAAGCATAAAAAAACAAGCATTCACTGAATGCTTGTTTGATTAATTACTTAATGATTTCTACTACGTTACCAGCGCCTACAGTACGTCCACCTTCACGAATGGAGAATTTAGTACCTTGCTCAACAGCGATAGGAGCGATAAGTTTAACCTTCATAACAACGTTATCCCCTGGCATAACCATTTCAACACCTTCAGGAAGAGTGATGACTCCAGTGACGTCAGTTGTACGGAAATAGAATTGTGGGCGGTAGTTAGCTACGAATGGAGTATGACGTCCACCTTCTTCTTTTGAAAGAACGTATACGTTAGCTGTGAATTCTGTATGAGGTTTAACAGATCCAGGTTTAGCAAGAACTTGTCCACGCTCAACTTCATCACGGTTTACACCACGAAGTAATGCACCAATATTGTCACCAGCACGAGCTGAATCTAATAATTTACGGAACATTTCAATACCAGTTACAACTGTTTTACGAGTGTCACGGATACCAACGATTTCAACTTCTTCTGAAAGTTTAACTTCACCACGCTCAACACGTCCAGTAGCAACCGTTCCACGACCAGTGATGGTGAAGACGTCTTCTACTGACATTAAGAAAGGCTTGTCAACTTCACGAGTTGGAGTTGGGATGTAAGTGTCAACAGCATCCATAAGTTCACCAAGTTTAGCTTCCCAAACTGGATCGCCTTCTCCACCTTTAAGAGCAGAGCCACGGATAACTGGAGCGTTATCGCCATCAAATCCATACTCAGTAAGAAGTTCACGAACTTCCATTTCAACTAGGTCGATAAGTTCTTCATCATCAACCATGTCGCATTTATTTAAGAATACAACCATGTAAGGAATACCAACTTGGCGTCCTAAAAGGATGTGTTCACGAGTTTGTGGCATAGGTCCATCAGTAGCAGCAACTACAAGAATTGCTCCATCCATTTGAGCCGCACCAGTAATCATGTTTTTAACGTAGTCAGCGTGACCTGGGCAGTCAACGTGAGCATAGTGACGAGTTGCAGTCTTGTACTCAACGTGTGCTGTGTTGATGGTGATTCCACGAGCTTTTTCTTCTGGAGCTCCATCGATTTCATCATACGCTTTTTTCTTCGCACCACCAGATTTAGCTAAGTATGAAGTAATTGCTGCTGTAAGTGTTGTTTTACCGTGGTCAACGTGACCAATGGTACCGATATTGACGTGCTCTAACGACCGGTCAAATTTTTCTTTTGCCATTGCAAAATTCCTCCTGTTTCATTTTTGTTAATGCATAACCATTTTATAAGATATTCACTACTTTTTCAATCTTTATTGAGAGTCGCGGTTGTTTTTCTTAGCAACTTTCTCAGCGATACTACGTGGAACTTCCTCGTAGTGATCAAATTGCATGGAGTAACTACCACGTCCTTGAGTAAAGGAACGTAAGTCTGTCGCGTAACCAAACATTTCAGATAATGGGATGAATGCTGTCACTGCGACTGCATTTCCACGCTCTTCTTGATCTTTGATTTGTCCACGACGTGAGGAGACATCCCCCATCACACTACCAAGGTAGTCTGCAGGAGCAATAACCTCAACATTCATCACAGGTTCTAAGAGAACTGGATTACATTTCTTCGCTGCTTCTTTGAGCGCTAATGAACCCGCCACTTTAAACGCCATTTCTGAGGAGTCAACTTCATGGTATGAACCATCATACAAGGTAGCTTTGATGTCAATGATTGGGTATCCAGCCAGTAAACCATTGTTTAATGAGCTTTCAATCCCTTCCATCGTAGGTTTAATGTACTCTTTTGGCACAGTTCCACCGATGACTGCATCAATGAATTCAAATCCTTTACCTGTTTCATTTGGTTCAAAGCGAACTTTAACGTGTCCATATTGTCCACGTCCACCGGATTGACGTACAAATTTTCCTTCAACTTCGGCAGCAGAACGAATAGTTTCACGATATGCAACTTGAGGAGCACCAATATTGGCTTCAACTTTAAACTCACGTTTCATACGATCAACTAAGATATCAAGGTGAAGCTCACCCATCCCAGCGATGATGGTTTGACCTGTTTCTTGGTCTGTGTATGTTTTAAAGGTTGGATCTTCTTCCGCAAGTTTGCTTAAGGCTAAGCCCATCTTATCTTGATCACCCTTGGATTTAGGTTCAATCGCCACGTTAATTACCGGCTCAGGGAACACCATGGATTCTAGGATAATGGCTTGTTTCTCATCACACAATGTGTCTCCCGTAATGGTGTCTTTAAGACCAATCGCTGCGGCAATATCGCCAGCATAGACATCCGTGATTTCTTCACGGTGGTTTGCATGCATTTGCATGATACGACCGAAACGTTCACGTTTGCCTTTTGTGGAGTTGTAGACATAGTTACCAGAAGATAAGTGTCCTGAGTAAACTCTAAAGTAAGTTAAGCGACCTACAAATGGATCAGTCATGATTTTAAACGCTAACGCTGAGAATGGAGCAGAATCATCCGCTTCACGAACAGATTCTTCACCACTTGGAAGAACACCCTTAATCGCAGGAATATCCAACGGAGAAGGTAGGTAGTCCACAACCGCATCAAGCATGGCTGTAACACCTTTATTCTTATAAGCAGCACCAGCTAAGACTGGGAAGAATTCACCAGTAAGAACACCTTTACGGATTGCTCCTTTAATTTGTTCTTTTGTTGGTTCTTCTCCTTCAAGCACAGCCATCATGACATCTTCATCATAATCCGCAATCGCTTCAAGTAATTTTGCACGATATTCATGAGCAGCTTCAACCATATTGGCAGGAATCTCTTTGATGAGATCCACTTTAAGCGCAACATCTTGGAAATAACGTGCGTTCATTTCAACAAGGTCAATGACCCCATCAAAATCAGCTTCAACACCAATAGGAAGTTGAATTGGAGCAGCTTTAGCTCCTAAACGAGATCCAATGGTACGAACTGACATGTAGAAGTCAGCTCCAGTTGCATCCATCTTGTTGACAAAGACAACACGAGGGACATTGTATTTGGTAGCTTGACGCCACACAGTTTCGGTTTGTGGTTCAACACCGCTTTTCGCATCCAGTACCGCAACGGCACCATCTAGAACACGAAGTGAACGTTCCACTTCGACGGTAAAGTCAACGTGGCCTGGGGTATCAATGATATTGATACGATGATTATTCCAAGACGCTGTGGTTGCAGCAGAAGTAATGGTAATACCACGTTCCTTCTCCTGAGCCATCCAGTCCATCGTGGAAGCACCATCATGGGTTTCACCAATTTTATGAGCGCGGCCTGTATAGTACAGGATACGTTCGGTCGTCGTGGTTTTCCCAGCGTCAATATGAGCCATAATGCCAATATTACGCGTTCTATCTAAGGTAAACTCGCGAGCCATATAGTTCCTTCCTTTCTAAATGTGGACTAAAAACGATAGTGTGCAAACGCTTTGTTTGCTTCAGCCATACGGTGAATATCTTCACGTTTCTTGACTGATCCACCAGTACCATTAGCAGCATCGATGATTTCGTTTGCTAAGCGCATTTCCATCGTTTTTTCATTACGAAGGCGTGAATAGTTGACGACCCAACGAAGTCCTAAGGTTAATTTACGTTCCGCTGAAACTTCAACCTGGAACTTGGTAGTTAGATCCCCCAACACGACGTGCTTTAAGTTCTAACATTGGCATGACGTTTCCAAGTGCTTTTTCAAACACTTCCATTGGTTCACGACCTGTTTTTTCTTCAATGATTTCAAATGCGTTGTAGAGAATAGATTGAGCTACACCGCGTTTGCCATCAATCATGATTTTGTTAATGAGGCGAGTTACCAATTTTGAGTTGTAGATTGGATCGACCAATACATCTCTTTTTGCTATAAAACCTTTTCTTGGCATGATTGTTCTCCTTTCAGATTAATGCTTATTTAGCGGCTTTTGGCTTTTTAGTACCATAGAGTGAACGACCTTGTTTACGGTTGTTAACTCCTGCACAGTCTAATGTTCCACGAATGATATGGTAACGAACCCCTGGTAAGTCTTTAACACGACCTCCACGGATAAGCACCACACTGTGTTCTTGTAGGTTATGACCGATTCCTGGGATGTAAGCAGTCACTTCCATTTGGTTGCTTAAGCGAACACGAGCGTATTTACGTAGCGCTGAGTTTGGTTTCTTTGGTGTCATTGTACCAACACGAGTGCATACCCCACGTTTTTGAGGGGATGAAATCACTGTAGGTTCTTTAACTAAAGTATTCAAACCACGGTTAAGCGCAGGTGATTTTGACTTCGTTACTTTGCTTGAGCGTCCAGTACGGACCAATTGATTCATTGTAGGCATGAAGTTATTCTCCTTTCTCACACACTTCCTGGTGTGCCATATTCTTCAATAAGGATGGTTTCCTGTCACCAGGAAACCTCCTTTGAATATCCTCAAGTATTTTATAGTCTTTTGAAAGAAATGTCAAGGCTAGTCGTTATCGAAATCAGAATCTGATTCACGAATCATTTCATCCGGGAGCGGAATGAATTCTTCGCTTTGACGATTACGTTCAAGACGTTCTTCAATTAAGTAATTCATTAATTCTTTAATGTCTTCTGAACTTGTACGGTAGGCCGTAGAACCAGTACCCGCAGGGATGCGCTTACCGATAATAACGTTCTCTTTAAGTCCTTTGAGTGGATCAATCTTACCTTTAATGGCTGCATCGGTTAACACCTTAGTGGTTTCTTGGAATGATGCTGCAGATAAGAAGGAATCCGTTTCAACTGAAGCTTTAGAGATCCCTAGTAATGCCGGTTTAAAGATGGCAGGACGCTTACCTTCAAGTAAAGATTGACGGTTCAAGTTAGTGATGACGGGTAGAGATAATTGCATTCCAGGACTTAGTGTTGTATCTTGTCCATCAATGATAATCACTTTACGTAACATTTGACGAATCATGACTTCAACGTGTTTGTCTGAAATTTCAATCCCTTGGGAGGCATACACTTTCTTAACTTCTTTTAGAATGTAGTTTTGAACTTCATTGACCCCAGCAACTTCCAAGAGTTCCTTAGGATTCACTTGTCCTTCGGTAATCTTATCTCCTGCCACCAGCTCTGATCCCACTTTTAACCAAGAACGAATGTTTTGATTTGGTTCAACGTCATGTTCAATGGATTCATTGTCGTTGGAGACAATCACTTTTGTCTTACCACCGATAGAATCAGGAAGGACGATTTCAGAGATGACACCATCAATTTTTGAAAGCACTGCAGAGACTTTTGGAGCACGAGCTTCAAAGAGTTCTTCAACACGAGGTAAACCTTGAGTGATGTCTTGTCCTTCAGCTGCCGCAACCCCACCCGTGTGGAAGGTACGCATGGTTAACTGAGTTCCTGGCTCCCCAATGGATTGAGCGGCCATGATACCTACAGCTTCACCAATTTCAACTAAACGACCTGTCGCCATGTTGCGACCATAACATTTCTTACAAATACCATAAGTGGATTCGCAAGTAAAGACGTTACGAATGGTGACTTCTTTGACCCCTGATTCTTGCACCTTACGGGCTTTCGCATCATCCATGTATTCATCTTCTTCCACAAGCACTTCACCTGTTTTAGGATGAACAATGGTTTCTTTCGCAAAACGTCCCACAAGACGATCATAAAGTGGTTCGATAGTAGAGTTGGTCTTACGATCCACAATCTCTCCAACTAAGTAGCCACGATCGGTGAAGCAATCTTCTTCTGAGATCACCACATCTTGCGCAACGTCAACTAAACGACGCGTTAAGTATCCAGATTCTGCAGTTTTTAAGGCCGTATCGGTTAATCCTTTACGCACACCGTGGGTGGAAATAAAGAATTCACTGACGTTGAGCCCTTCACGGAAAGAACTGTAAATTGGCACCTCAATAATTGAGGATTGGTATTCTTTTTTGGATTTAGATTGGGTTGGTTTTGCCATCAATCCACGCATACCTGCTAATTGAGTAAAGTGAGAACGGTTACCACGGGCACCCGACACAGCCATCATATTGATTGGGTTTTTACGAGGAAGCTCTTTCATGAGCTCATCCCCAATGTCGGCTTTCACACGATCCCATAAGGAAGTCAAATGACGCTCATATTCCCAAGCCGTTAGACGACCACGCTTGAGTAAGCGAACCAGTTCATCCGCATTTTTCTTCCCTTCTTCCACGAATTTCGCTTTAGAAGGAGCCACGTTAATGTCAGCTAAGGAAACCGTCATCCCTGCAAAGGTGGAGTACTTAAAGCCTAAGTCCTTGATGTTGTCTAGAATTTCAGACGTCTTCTTCGTTTCATAACGAGAGAAGATTTCTGCGATGATTAATCCAATATCTTTCTTCTTAAACTCAGGAGCAATCCCCATTGCGTTGATGATGCTCTTCACATCACTGCCTGGTTGAATGAAATACTTATCAGGTGTCGCTGTGAAGTTAGCCTTTGATACTTCATTTAAGTATGGGAAGTCACTAGGAAACATTTCGTTGAAGATCAGTTTACCCACGGTGGTGACTAAATACGAACGATTTTGAGTTGGAGTGAAGCCTTCTTTCTTTAAGGAAGATGCTTTCACCGCAATTTGTGAATGTAAATGGATTTGCTTATTTTCATAGGCAATGAGGGCTTCATTAAAGTCTTTAAAGACCTTCCCTTCATTGGCAGCATAACGCTCATGAATATCTGCCCCTTCGTGATCATTGATGGAACGAAGATATTCTGCTTTGGCTAAGAATTCACTTGCTTTTTCTTCCATGTTAAGGAAGAAGTTACCCAACACCATGTCTTGAGATGGAGTAACAATAGGTTTACCATCTTTAGGACCAAGGATGTTGTTGGAACCAAGCATAAGAATTTCTGCTTCTGCACGAGCTTCTTCAGACAGTGGTACGTGTACCGCCATTTGGTCACCGTCAAAGTCAGCGTTAAAAGCTGGCGTAACAAGTGGGTGAAGACGAATGGCACGACCATCAACTAGTTTAGGAAAGAACGCTTGAATACCAAGTCTATGTAGCGTAGGGGCACGGTTAAGAAGAACAGGGTGATGTTCAATCACACGCTCTACAATATCCCAAGCACGTGCATCTTGACGATCAATCAGCTTTTCAGCTGTTTTTGGGTTGTTTGCGATACCCTCAGCCACAATTTGGTTAATGACAAATGGTTTGAAAAGTTGAATCGCCATTTCACGAGGTAAACCACATTCAAACATCTTGAGATCTGGTCCAACCGCAATAACGGAACGACCAGAGAAGTCAACACGTTTACCAAGTAAGTTTTGACGGAAACGACCTTGTTTACCTTTTAGGGAATGTGACAATGACTTCAATGCACGTCCACCTGCCCCTGTAATGGGTTTAGCACGACGTCCATTATCAATGAGTGCATCCACTGCTTCTTGAAGCATACGCTTTTCGTTTTGAACGATAATCGCAGGCGTTCCAAGATCTAAGAGTTTACGAAGACGATGTTACGAGTAATAACACGACGATAAAGATCATTTAAATCACTGGAGGCAAAACGTCCACCATCCAATTGAAGCATGGGTCTTAAATCAGGTGGAATGACAGGAAGCACATCCAAGACCATCCATGAAGGTTCGTTATCAGAGTGAATAAACGCATCCACCGTCTCAAGACGTTTGATGAGTTTTTTACGTTTCTCATTCACTGCACCTTCTAAGTCTTTGATAATCTTCGTATGTTCCGCAGTTAAGTCTAGTTGAGTAAGCAATGTTTTAACCGCTTCAGCTCCACTTTGTGCAACGAAACTACCACGGCCGTATTGCTCATTGTATTCACGAAGTTCTTTTTCAGAAATGATTTGTTTGTAGTCAAGGTTAGTCCCTTTAGGATCAGTGACAACCCATGATACGAAGTAAACCACTTCTTCAAGTTGTTTTGGAGGAATGTTAAGCAGTAAACTCATGCGTGATGGAATACCACGTAAGTACCAAATGTGTGCCACTGGTGCAGCAAGTTCAATGCTACCCATACGTTCACGACGAACGTTGGATTTAGTGACTTCTACGCCACACTTGTCACAAATAACACCTTTGTATCGTACTTTTTTATATTTACCACAATGACATTCCCAGTCCTTGGATGGACCGAAAATGCGTTCACAGAATAAACCATCGGGTTCAGGTTTTTGTGAACGATAGTTAATCGTTTCAGGTTTGGTAACAATACCATACGACCAATCACGGATACGTTCTGGTGATGCTAATCCAATTTGAATCGAGGCAAAATGATTGACTGACATACTGAGCCTCCTTTGTTAGTTATCCAATTCATCATCGATATCCACATTCACAGCAGGCTCAGGAATTTCATCCTCATCCACGCTGTAGAGTGTTTCGATTTCACTGCGAGCTTCAATATCGGCGAGCACTTCAACTTCTTCCGCATTCATCTTCTTCAGATCAATTTCACTTCCCGCTTCACCTAAGAGTTTCACATCTATCGCAAGCGCTTGAAGCTCGTGCGTTAATACTCTGAAGGATTCAGGAATGGATGCTTCTGGAATGTCTTTACCTTTAATGATGGCTTCATAAGTCTTAGTTCGACCTAAGATATCATCCGATTTAATCGTTAAGATTTCTTGTAAGGCTCGGGATGCACCATACGCTTCAAGTGCCCAAACTTCCATCTCACCAAAACGTTGTCCCCCATTTTGAGCCTTACCACCCAACGGTTGTTGAGTGACTAGGGAGTAAGGACCTGTTGCACGAGCATGCAGTTTATCATCAACCATGTGAGCCAACTTAATCATGTACATGACACCCACAGAAATACGCTCATCAAAGGCTTCACCAGTACGACCATCGTACAGAATAGTCTTACCATCATCCGCCATTTGTGCTTCAGTCATGATGGCTTTAAGTTCATCGTTATTGATGCCATCAAAGACTGGCGTAGCAAATTTCACGCCCAATTTCTTAGCAGCCATACCCAAATGAATTTCAAGCACTTGCCCAATATTCATACGAGATGGTACCCCAAATGGGTTCAACATGATATCAATTGCAGTTCCATCAGGAAGGAATGGCATATCTTCGACTGGAAGAATCTTTGAGATAACCCCTTTATTTCCATGACGACCTGCCATTTTATCCCCTTCAGAGATTTTACGTTTTTGAACAATCAAGACTTTAACAATCTCATTTACTCCTGGAGGTAAGTCATGTCCATCTTTACGAGTGAATCGCTTCACATCTTGAACAATCCCATTCCCACCATGAGGAACTTTTAAGGAGTTATCGCGCACTTCACGTGATTTCTCACCAAAAATCGCTAACAGTAGTTTTTCTTCTGGAGTAATTTCAGACTGACCCTTAGGAGTTACTTTACCCACTAAGACATCACCTTCTTTCACTTCAGAACCAATCATGACAATCCCCTCAGCAGTGAGGTGACGGCATGCATTTTCAGAAACGTTAGGAATATCACGTGTGATTTCCTCAGGTCCTAATTTGGTATCACGAATTTCAATGTCGTATTCTTCAATATGAATGGAAGTATAGACATCTTCTTTGACTAAGCGCTCACTCATGATGACCGCATCTTCATAGTTATAACCATACCAAGTCATGAAGGCGATGGTAACGTTTTGACCTAAAGCCAACTCACCATTTTGCATCGCAGGACCATCCGCTAGGATTTCTCCCTTAACAACACGATCCCCTTTAACCACAATTGGTTTTTGGTTAATGGAGGTACCTTGGTTGGAACGACGGAATTTTTGTAAGGTATGAACGACATCCCCCTCTTCACTACTGACGATGACTTTCTTACCATCCACGTAAGTGACAACCCCACCCACTTTGGATGTTAGTGCACTTCCTGAGTCTTTCGCCACACGATATTCAATTCCTGTTCCCACAAATGGAGAATCAGGCTTGATTAAAGGAATCGCTTGACGTTGCATGTTGGCACCCATAAGGGCACGAGAAGCATCATCGTTTTCTAAGAATGGAATCGCCGCAGTCGCGACAGAAACAATTTGCTTAGGAGAGACGTCCGCAAGTTCAACCATTTCTTTAGGCATGATGACGTTTTCACCTTTATGACGAACCACAACACGATCATTGACTAAACGACGATTAACCACCTCGTTCGCTTGCGCAATAACATAATCGTATTCATCATCTGAGGATAGATACACCACTTCATCAGAAACAGTGAAATCAGGATTGACTTTACGATATGGCGTTTGAATAAATCCATATTCATTCACACGACCATATGTCGTTAAATTTGAGATTAGACCAATGTTTGGTCCTTCTGGAGTTTCAATTGGACAAATACGACCATAGTGAGAGGAATGAACGTCACGCACCTCATACCCTGCACGCTCACGCGTTAGACCACCAGGTCCTAAAGCAGAAATACGACGTTTGTTGGTTAACTCCGCCAATGGATTGGTTTGATCCATAAACTGAGACAACTGAGAAGATGAGAAGAACTCTTTAATTGAAGCGGTTAATGGTCGAATGTTGGTAAGGTTTTTAGGTGTTAATGCTGCGACCTCGGTGATGGACATTCTTTCCTTCACAACACGTTCCATACGGGATAATCCAATACGGAATTGGTTTTGAATGAGTTCACCCACAGTACGAATACGACGGTTACCCAATTGGTCAATGTCATCAACATCACCCACTCCATCAAACATATTAAAGAGGTAAGAGAAGGAAACAATCATGTCTGAAACCGTGACGGTCTTCGCATGAGAAAGTGGATCAATACCACAAATCTTCACTTCATGATCAGAATCTTCCACTAAGACACGAAGTTCTTGAACCCCTGCACCCACAAGGTACACTTTAATGTCGCGACCATCTAAAGCAAGTTTTAATAAAGCTTCAGTATGTTTTGTGGAAAGAGGAGCAATTTTTTCCTTAGATTCAGAAAGGAATGAATACGGCTTAACAACCAATTTATCATCCACACTGAAGTCTACACCATCCACTAAAATGCGATTAAGCACAAATAAACGTTGTCCATAGTTTAGAACAGAGCGTAAGTTGTTGGCATCCACTGACACTTCATTGGCTATTAATCCGCCTAAGACTTGAATGGAGTCTAAGGAAGCAACAGCTGCAATGTCTTGATCCGTTAAGACTGTGCCACGTTCAATGATCTCACCTGTTGGAAGGATGATATCACTTGCGACAACACGACGTCTTAACGCTAAGTTAAGGCTTGGTGAAACGCTCACTGTATCTGGATGCGAGAATAAATGATTGAGTGGGAAAGCACTCATGTAGTGACCGGCACTTAAAACTTCACGTAATTGATTGCGAACTTGACGTGTTACACGGGTTCCTTTTTCAATGACAACTTCGCCTTGATGATTCACCACATCTTGATTAAGCACATGGCCTTCAGCACGGTTAGCTGCTGCTAGTTTTTTATTAAGTTTATATCGACCTGCTTTGGTTAAGTCATAACGACGATAGTCAAAGAATTTCGCATTCAGTAAGTTGATTGCGCCATCTAGGGTTGCTACTTCATCAGATCGTTGGTTCTCATACAGTGACAACATCGCTTCTTGTGTGGTTTTGACTTTATCACTCACCAAGGTGTTTGCGATTTCTTCGTAATGTCCAAAGTAAGCAGAGTAAAGTAAAATATATTGATTTAAGAATTCACGTTGTTCGGACAGAACTTCTAAATCCTCATGAACAGGTAAATTTAAAGAACGTAAAAACTGTTTGAAACCTTGTGTTTCTAATCCATCCTCTCCTTTTTCTAGATCCAAGGATAATCCGATGGCTTTTAATAGAATAGTGGAAAGGATCTTTCGTTTACGATCCACACGCATGTTAACAATGCGACCTAATGCTTGTTTACGAGCATCAGTTAAGAATTCCAACCACGTCCCACGTGATGGGATAACTTCCGCCATGAAAATTTCCTTATTGGTTTTATCTTCAGTGGTAAGCTCATAGTATGCACCAGGAGAGCGAACAATTTGAGATACAATGACACGCTCAGCACCATTCACAATGAAGGTTCCCGCTTCAGTCATAAGAGGGAAATCTCCTAAGAAGATTTCTTCCACTTTCTCAATCAGTTCTTTGGTTTGTGAATCTAAGATGGTTAACTTCATTTTCGCACGTAAAGGAGCGGCATAGTTTGCCTCTCTGATTTTACATTCAAGAACGTCATACTTAGGTTTTTCAAACCAATAGTCTAAAAACTCAAGTTTAATGTTTTTATTATAGTTTTCGATTGGATAAATCTCATCAAAAACCTCTTTAATCCCTGTTTGTTTAAACCAATCAAATGAATCGGTTTGAATTTCTACTAGGTTGGGTAAATCGTGTTCTCCCGAGACTTTTGAATAATCTCGACGTTGTGCTTTACTACCAAATTTTGTCAGGCGATATGACTGTTTAATACTCATGCAAGCCTTCCTTTCCCAAAGCAACCAAAATCGTAAAAGGGTATGAATCCCCTATTATAAATTTTGATTAAGCAATTTATTATTCTAACAAAAAACAAGTGATAAGTCAATGTGAAGAGCAAGACAAAATCCAAAATCCACGGTCTTGAGTCACTTTCTTAACATGATGACCTAATGAAGCTAAATACTTCATGGTGCTTTCAGCACCTTTATCCTTACGGATAACCATCCATAAGGTTCCACGAGGGTTAAGATGAGTCAAAGCCTCTTGGTAGAGTTCATATAACTTTGACTTGCCTATACGTATCGGTGGATTAAACACAATCCAATCAAAGGATGAATCAATAGCCTCAAATCCATCACTGTGAATGATTTTAATCTTAACGTCATTGTGCTGTGCATTCAATACCGTGAGATCTATCGCATCCTCATTCACATCACTTGAAGTGATTTCAAGATGTGAATACACCTTTTTTTAATGTAATACCAACCACTCCATACCCACAACCTAAATCTAAAAGCGATTGAGCTTGACTCAAATCAGGCAGTGATGAAAGCAAGAGTTGCGTCCCTTCATCCACATGATCTTTTGAAAAGATATTTTCATGAGTTTCAAATTCGCAATCAACGCCCAAAAACCGGAAAGGAATCCTTTTCCGGTTTAAGGGTTTTGAATGCATAGGTTTAAAGTAATGGTTCAAGGTTCACCTCCACGTGCAACACAAGGTTGCTAAACGTTTTCGAGGTAAAAATTACTTGATTTCTACAGTTGCACCAGCTTCAACAAGCTTAGCTTTGATTTCTTCAGCAGCTTCTGGTCTGATGTTTTCTTTGATAGCAACTGGAGCTTTGTCAACTAAGCCTTTCGCTTCTACTAAGCCTAAGCCAGTAAGTTCACGAACAACTTTGATGACGCCAACTTTAGATGCGCCAACCTCTTTAAGGATGACAGATACGTCTTTTACTTCTTCTTCAACTGGAGCAGCAGCAGCGACAGCACCTGCAGCTACTGGAGCAGCAGCAGTGACACCGAATTCTTCTTCGATTGCTTTTACTAGGTCGTTTAATTCTAAGATTGTCATTTCCTTTAAGGATTCAATGACTTGAGTTGCAGTTAATTTTGCCATGATGGTTAATCCTCCTATTGTTCTTTCTGATCAGCAATTTGCTTGATGGCATACGCGAAGTTGCGTACTGGTGATTGGAACATTCCAAGTAACATGGAAATCATTCCATCGCGGTTTGGTAGAGTTGCGATAGTGCTTAAGCCAGCAGCATCCACAATTTTCCCTTCAACAATTCCGCTCTTTAAGATAAGTGCTTTATTTTTCTTTGCGAATTCAGCTAAAACACGAGCTGGTGCGACAGCATCATCTGAGAATGCCATGGCGTTAGGTCCGGTTAAACTTGGTACTAAATCACCAAATCCACTTGCCTCTGCTGCACGTTGTGACATTGAGTTCTTGTAGACTTTGAAATCAATGTTTTCAGCGCGGAGCTTACGACGAAGGGTAGTGAGTTGCGCCACAGATAAACCACGATATTCAACTACAACTGTAGATGAACTTGAAGCGATCTTCGATTGAATTTCTTCAACGACGACTTTCTTCGCATCAATGACCGTTTGATTCATTGGGGTATGTCCTCCTTCTTTTGTTTGTATCAAACCCTACAAATGTATAAAACTCGCATCTAATGACACGAGCAAAAAGGTTGATCTTTTTCCTCGGCAACATGATTAAGCCTGATTGGGCCGTTGCTGTCTTAGGCTTTGATAGCGTTATAAGTGTATCATAAATGAAACAGTTGTCAACCTTTAATGGAACATCCACAAGAAAAAACGTGATGTTACACCATCACGTTGATTGTTTAAGTACTTTGATGAGTTTGCGTAAGATATCAAACATCGATATCGTAAGAATGACCACAAGTAAGGTGAATGATCCACGATTGACCAAGAGTTCAAACGCTTCATTTCCTGGAGCAATTAAACCGGCTATGTTATCTACAAACATGTTTTGTGTTGCAATGATGAAAAGGAATAAAACTAATGCTAGGAAATCAAAGAATGTTGAAAGAAAGATGCGATTTTTAGCTTTTAAGCGGTAAATTGATTTGATAACACCACTGATGAGCATTGAGATTAACCAAACATTCACCCAGAGAATCCAAATATTTCGTGTGGCATGATTCAGTATTGGTGTTACTGTCCAAGCTGTTTGACTACCATTTGCTACTGAACTATAGATGCCTATGATTTGAGGTTGAAAATTAATAATAAACATCAAGATACTCACAAATCCGATTTCAAAGATGTTTTCAAGACGATGAGTTGGTAGTTCCACACTTTCTTTAGGAAGATCGCTCACACTCCATTTTTTTGTAACTAAGTCTTCATCCTCAATCTTGACTTGATTACGCTCAATAAATACAAATATGATGGTTACATAAGCAAATCCCATAATTGCAGCATTAAACAAAGACAATGGATACTCCAATATTGTCCAACCTGTAATGGCTTGCGAAAAGATGAGTTTCATCGCAAAGATAACGGTAAAGGCTAAGGCTAGCGCAAACATCACAATTCTTAGAATCATGATGTACGTATCATAGTAACGCGGTCCAATTAAGCTTTTCTCTTTATTAAGATAACGATCTGATAAATCTTTAGGCGAACCCATCACTTCAAGTATGGATTGTATCGCTTTTTCATCCCCTTCACTTTCTTCAACCATATCCATAATTTGAGATGTAAGTTCTCTCTTAACTTCTTCTTTTATTTGACTCGGGAGATACTTGACGACTTCACTAACATAAATTTTAATTAAGTTCATTGTTCTTCTCCTTGCATGAGTTGGTGCATCATGCTATGAAGGGAGTGATACTCCTTCTTAAGTGCAGTGTACAGTTGCTTGCCTTCTTCACTGATTTGATAGTATCGACGTTGCCGATTGTCGATGAGTTCCCAACTGCTTTCAAGTAAGCCTTGTTTCTCCAATCGCCTTAGCAAGGGATACAAGGTTCCTGCCTCAATTTCAAAATGATGATCCTGTAGTTTCTGAATAAGAGAGTATCCATATTCTTTTTGATCGAGTTGACTCAATACTCCTAGAATCAGTACCCCTCGTCGCAGTTCTAAAACCAATCCATCAAGTATTTCATTCATAACATCACCACCTGTTAGTCACATTATAGTGTGTGTCATACACTATTGTCAACACGATATTAATAAATTCTATTATAGCCAATAAAAAAACTGTGGATTTCCACAGTTTAAATTCATTATTCAGCTACTTTGATCCCAGGACCCATGGTTGTGGATAAAGTAATGTTTTTAACATAGTTTCCTTTAACCACTGCAGGACGAGCCTTGAGTAATACATCGTAGATGGCTTTGAAGTTTTCAAGTAAAGCTTCATCTTTGAAAGATTTCTTACCAATGATGACGTGAATGTTTCCTTCTTTGTCAACACGGTATGTGACTTTACCTTTTTTAATTTCGTTTACTGCATTTGCAACATCCATGGTCACAGTTCCTGTTTTAGGGTTAGGCATGAGTCCTTTAGGACCTAAGAGTTTCCCTAATTTACCAAGTTCTGCCATCATATCAGGTGTAGCAACGATTACGTCGAAATCAAACCAACCACCTTTAACTTTTTCAAGGATTTCTTTTCCACCGACAAAATCTGCGCCAGCATCTAAAGCTTCTTTTTCTTTAGCACCTTGAGTGACAACTAAGACACGTTGAGTACGGCCTGTTCCATGAGGAAGAACCATCGCTCCACGAATTTGTTGATCCGCATGACGAGGATCCACGTTTAAGCGGAACGCAAACTTCCACTGTTTCATCAAATTTAACAAATGAGACTTCTTTTGCTAAGGCAATAGCTTCTGATACAGGGTTATGCTTTTAAAGGCACAATTTTAGAAGCTGCTGCTGTGTATTTTTTTCCTGATTTAGCCATGTTTATTCACCGAACCCTTCAATCACAATGCCCATGTTTTTTGCAGTTCCTGCAATGATTTTCATCGCACCTTCAACATCATTCGCATTTAAATCTGGCAACTTGTATGTTGCGATTTCACGAAGTTGTTCAACACTGATTTTGCCAACTTTATTGACATGAGCTTTGTCTGAACCACTCTTAACACCTGCGTATTTTTTCAATAATACAGATGCAGGAGAAGTTTTAAGTTCAAAGGTAAATGACTTATCTTCAAACGCTGTAATCACTACAGGGACGACATCTCCAGCACGATCACGTGTCGCATCATTGAATGCGCTACAGAACTGTGGCATGTTGACCCCAACACCTGCCAATGCAGGACCTGGACGGGCTCCACCCGCTGGGAATTGGAGCTTAACTACTTTTACAACTTTTTTACTCACACTATTTCCTCTTTTCTTTCATGTGCAGTGGTTTAACGAGCGGTTGCGCGCTCACCCACGTTTCAGCCTATACGACATAGGCCATTAAAGTTTACGGCTTTTCCTGCCTTTTGTCAATAAAAAAACTGTGGTTTCCCACAGTCTTAGCATTTATACTTTAAGGCAGTCTGAGTACGAAACCTCAGTCTTAATGGGTTGATTGAACATCGTGGTGTAAATGACCGCAACTTCTTCACTTTCACGCAGTTCAACCACTTTTCCTTCGCTGTTCGCAAATGGACCATTCGTGATACGAACCATGTCTCCAACTGCGAAGTCAATGACACGTTTACGTTCTCCAATACGACTTAAGATGGCTTCCATTTCAATATCAGAAACTGGGAATGGTTTTGCTCCACCACCAGATGATCCAATGAATCCTGTTACCCCAGGAGTATTACGCACAATGTACCATGCTTCATCTGTCATGATCATTTCTACGAATAAATAACCCGGGAAAAGATTTTTCATTTTTTCAACTTCTTTACCGTTGGATTTAACTTCAACTTCAAGCACTTCCGCCACTAAGATACGGAATAAGTTGTCTTCAAGTCCCATGGACTCGACACGTTTCTCTAAGTTTTCTTTAACGCGGTTTTCATGGCCAGCATAGGTATTGACCACATACCATTGTTTTTCGATATCACTCATACTAAACACCAATACCAGTAACAAAGAACGTGATAAGGACTTGAGCTAAGACAAAGAACACTCCAAAAAGTGTTACAACCGCAATGACGGTCGAGGTATCTTTAAATAATTCTTTTTGTTTTGGCCAACGGACACGTTTTACTTCCGTCATGATGCCACTAATTGAAAACCATTTTAGCATAGTCTTGTCTCCTTATTTAGTTTCTTTGTGCTCAGTATGTTTACCACATGTTTTACAGTATTTGTTTAAAGATAAACGTTGTGGTTGCGTGCTTTTATTACGGGTCGTCGTATAGTTACGGCTTAAACATACACTGCACGTTAAGATGACTTTATCATTTTTATCAGGCATGTTAAAAACCCTCTCTAATTGCTCATTTACTTTATCACAAACCCCTATCAGTGTCAAATAACCTTCCTCAATGCTCGCTTAATCTTAAACATGGTATTATCGATCATTTTGCTCTTAACATCGCATTGTTTTGCAATCCAATGATAGGAATATCCTTGAAGGCGATAATCAAAGATTTGCTTCTCGAGTGGAGTACATTTCTGTAGCACTTGATTGATTTGGGATTGCAATTCTTTTGTTTTTAATACCTCTTGAGGTTCCTTCATTGAAGGAGGTGAGGCAATCACGTCATGAAAGTAATATTGATCTTCTTCATTGATGGTTTGATCCAAAGAAATGGCTGTTCTCATCGCTGTGTGTGATAAAGAACTGTTCTTTCTAAAATAGGTTTGCATTCGTCGTTCAATGCACACTCTCGCAAATGGAAACAATGGCATATTGCGTTGTGGATCAAAATTCAAAATTGCATCCACTAAGCCAAGATTCCCTTCTTGAAAGACATCGTCTTGATCAAGACGCAAGGTCTTGATCACAATCATGTGTTTATGCATTAACATGTAAACGAGTTTCTCATAGCGTTTAAGTAAAACATTCCACGCTTCATCATGATGCTCTTGAATAAGCGCAATCAACTGACAATCACTGATTTGATCCAACACCTTGCTCCTTTAAGGCAATCCTTTAAGAGCGTTGACGAAGCACCTCATACACTAAGATTCCTGTAGCTACAGCCACATTAAGGGAATCCACTTTTCCATGCATTGGGATGGTCAATAAAACATCACACTGTTTCTTAACCAGGGATGACATCCCTTTACCTTCTGATCCCACAATGATCACCACTTTGCCATTCAGTTGAGCTTGATGATACACCACCGCATCATTCACATCACTGCCAAAGATCCAATAACCTGCATCTTTCAGTGTTTTCAGTGTTTGAGCAAGGTTAGTCACTTCCACAATGTTAACTGATTCAATGGCACCTGCACTGACCTTAGCCACTGTTGATGTTAGGCTTACCGAGCGATGCTTGCCAATGATGACGCCATCCACCCCTGCACCATCCGCAATTCGTAAGATGGCTCCAAGATTATGTGGATCTTCTAATCCATCAGCCACAATCAAACAACTGTGTTCTTTGTTTTGTGTGGACGCAAGGACTTTCTCAAGGGATGTGAAGGTGTAGTCTGGGATATGTGCAACCACGCCTTGATGATTGGCATCTCCTACCATCGTTTTGAGTTGTCCTTTATCCACCCACTGCACAGGAATGCGATGATTGATGGCCAATTGTTCAAAGGATTGGGTGTCACTTCCTTTTTGAAGATAAAGGGTATGAATCACTTTCTTCGCGTTTAGTCGCTCTTTAATTGGATTTCTACCGTACAGATATTGTTTCATATTTCTCCTGAATGAAGGTCTTATAATAGTCCCATAATTGATTCAGACTTTCATGGTCTTGATGAATGTAATAGTATCCAAAAACAGCTTCACACCCCGTGGATAATCGATACGTCATGACTGTGGCATTCTTAGGAATGGTGTCAGCTTTATAGTTTCGACCCCGCAAGAAATATTCTTTCATGATATCATCAAACCACGGCTGATTTTGTGCATAAACAATAAAATCAGCTTGAGCTTGAGCACTCAAATAGCGAATGGAAGCTTGAGTTAAGTCTTTACTTTTACGAATGCCTAGTTCCACAAGATGCGTTTTCACGACTAACGCTAAATAGGCATCCCCTAAATAGGCATAAACATTGATGGGATAGTTCATGAAAGAACACCACGTTCAATGAGTTGACTTCGATAGTGATCAGCTAAAGTAAAATCCTTGTCTTTTTTAGCTTGATTCCAAGCAAAAACAAGCGATACTTCCTCTGTGGAAAGCTGTGGATGAGGTGTGGATATCCCTAAGATAGACATCATCTTTCGTAATGTTGTATCAGCACTCACAATGTCATCTTTTGAAGAGGTTTTGCTTCTAAGCAACTGATTGAGCTGTTTGACTTGTTCAAACACCACACTCATGGCTAAGTTAATGTTCATGTCATCTTTACAAGCATCTAAGAAAGCCTCATACAATGGAGTCAGAATACCTGTTTGAAGGGGTAAATCCATCAAAGCAAGACGGGTTTGTTTGAGCACAGTTTGGATTTTTTCAACTTCGGATTGAGCTTGTTGGATGGTTTCAGCGCTGATGTTGAGGGGAGAGCGATAATGCGCCAACAACAATAACCATCGCACCACATTACCACCCAGCTCTTGGATGTAATCCTTAGCCCATATGACGTTACCTAAACTTTTACTCATCTTTTCACCATCAATGTTAAGCATTCCATTATGAACCCAATAGTTGGCTAAAGCATGATGATGGGTTCCTTTGCATTGGGCGATTTCATTTTCATGATGTGGAAATTTCAAATCCATTCCTCCGCCATGAATGTCAATGGTTCCTTTAAAATGATCTAAAATCATGACCACACATTCTGTATGCCAACCTGGACGACCTTCACCGAAGGACGAATGCCACTTGATTCCATGATCCGTGGCTTTCCATAAAGTGAAATCTAATGGGTTTTTCTTCTTATCATTTTTCTCAATACGAGCTCCACTGATCAAATCTTCAATCTTTTGATTGGAGAGTTGACCATATTCTTCGATGGATGAGACATTAAAATACACATCATTCTCATTCACATAGGCAATGTCTTCTTTCACCATGGATTCAATGTAATCAATGATTTTATCCATGGTTTCAGTGACTTTAATGGTGATTGGAGTGGATGCATTGAGCTGTTGACGTACATGTTCATAGGCTGTTATGTAAGTGGTGGTAATCTCTTCTTCACTTTGATTGGATTCAATAGCCTGTTTGATGATCTTATCATCCACATCGGTGTAATTGGACACAAAGTGAACATGATATCCACATGCTTCTAAAATGTTTTTTAACGTATCAAAAACAACGATAGGTCTTGCATTACCAATGTGGGCATGGTTATAAACCGTAGGGCCACACACATACATGCTGACTTCGTTCTCTTTGATGGATTTAAAGGTTTCAACTTGGTTAGTATAAGAGTTATAAAGGCGCATAAACATCTCCTTATCACACACAAGTATAACATAGACTGATTATGGCATAAAACATAAAAAAAGACCGAGTTACCTCGGTCTGTGGGGGGATTAGAATTGACCAGCGATGAATTTCGCAGTACGAACTAATTGATTTGTGTATGAAGCTTCGTTATCATACCAAGCGGCTACTTTTACTAAAGTTACTCCACCCGTCTTAATGACTTTGGTTTGAGTTGCATCAAAGAGTGACCCATAGGAGCATCCGATGATGTCTGAAGACACAAGTTCTTCCTCAGTGTAACCAAAGGATTCGTTAGCTGCTGCTTTCATTGCTGCATTCACAGATTCAACAGATGCATCTTTTTCAACAACCGCAACTAATTCAGTGATAGAACCAGTGATAACTGGAACACGTTGTGCTCCACCATCAAGTTTACCTTTTAACTCTGGAACAACAAGTCCAATGGCTTTCGCAGCACCTGTTGAGTTAGGAACAATGTTCGCTGCTGCAGCACGTGCACGACGTAAGTCTTTCTTCGCATGTGGAGCATCTAATGTATTTTGATCGTTGGTGTAAGCGTGAATGGTTGTCATGCTTCCAGATACGACACCAAATGAATCGTTAAGGACTTTAGCCATAGGTGCTAAGCAGTTAGTGGTGCATGATGCTGCAGAAACAATCTTTTCTGAACCATCCAATGTATCATGGTTAACATTGTAAACCACAGTCTTTAAGTCTCCCGTAGCAGGAGCAGAGATGATGACTTTACGAGCACCAGCATCGATATGAGCTTGGGCTTTAGCCGCATCTGTGAAGAATCCTGTACATTCAATAACCACGTCTACATTCAATGATTTCCAAGGAAGATCGGCTGGGTTCTTTTCAGCATAGACACGAATTTCTTTTCCATTAACCACAAGTCCAGTTTCAGTTGGAGTCACTTCTCCATTGAAGCGTCCTTGCGCTGAATCATACTTTAATAAATGAGATAATGTCTTTGGATCTGTTAGGTCGTTAATCGCAACGATTTCAAACTCACTTGATCCAATCATGTAGCGGAATGCTAGTCGACCAATGCGGCCAAAACCGTTAATCGCAACTTTTACTGTCATAATTGTTCCTCCTGTGTGACGCCTCAATTATAGTGCTTTACACCCACAATGTCAATTTTTTCACTATGTTTCAACGGGTGTGCATCATGATAGGTTTCTGTAATAGTCGGCTTAAATCGTGGGCATCTTCAATGCTTTGCTTGAACAATTCACTGCATAAAGAAGGATGATGTAAGATTAACCAACTCTCTACTTTCTTAGTGATGGTTGAATGGGGAAAAAGCTTCTCAAAGCGCTCAGCACTGGAAGTATGTAGCACAATGTGATGATGTAATGAGGATGCGAAACTAAGCAAACGTGTGAGTGTATCCACATCTTCATAAATCAGTTCCCTGATATCAACCCCATATGGGGTTAGCTCATATTCGATGTAGCCTAATACTCTATCTTCTTGAAGAAGACCTGCTCGTTTACGACGCGTGATGGAACTGGTTTGAAAAAGTTCAAAATTGGCTAATTCTCGAATGCGATACGATTCAAATCGTTGCATGAAACGATGATAGGCTAAAGCGACACCTTGTAGTGGTAGTTCGAAGGTCACCATTGAAAATGACAATGGTTCAATCATGCTTTTGGAGAGATTGACACTTTGAGTGATCACCCAAGGGATGGCCTTAAGTGAGCGCATAAGCATTTCATCTTCACTCATGATGAGGGTAGCTAAAAAGGTTTGAGCATGCATTTGACATCGCTCTTGAAGTAACGTCTTTAAATCATTGTGATCATCAAAGACACACCATGGAACAACCATGACGTTGACGTCATGTTCTTTCCAATGTAAGGTTTGTTTTTGCTCCATAATAAAAGCACTCATGAGTGATTCATTCATGGTTGCAACAATGTCACTTTCAAGCCAATCGTGTTGAAACCGACCTTCCATGGTCGTGACTTCAAAAGAAGTGGCTTTTTGCTTCCACAATGCTAATGCTTGTTTACGTCCTAAAGCATTCGCGAAGACAATCATGAGATGTTCTCTTCTTCAATGATGGTGACATCCGCTTCCACATCAATCACGTTACTATTGGAATTACTTTGAGATGCATTGGAAGTTGAACGCTGTCCTGGTCGAAAAACCATTACTCGTTTAGGCGAAAACAAAATTAACGCCATCGCGACGAGAAATAGGAAAACAAAAACAGGCCATGCAACAATGAGAATGAAGATGGATATCACAATCCATAGAAGTGATTTCATAAAAGCCTCCTAGAAAAAATCCTTGATGTTGACCCCCAACCCTGTCGCAAGCTTAGCCACTAATCGCAAGGAAATGTTTCTTCGTCCATTCTCCACATCGGATATGTAGTTTGGATGAAGGCCTATTTTCTTCGCAAGTGCTTCTTGAGTAAGATTTTGTTGCGTACGAAATTGTCGTAAGCGACGACCAAATAAATCTAGCACGGTATTTGTCATACGTTTCCCCCTAGTGAATGGTTTATTTTATTATACTCTACTCAATGTTTAATCAGTTATTTAACCTCTTTTTCTTGTAAAGGTTTTGATAATTCAATGAGTTTATTAAAGCGATGCTTCATGCCTGATTTGCTCATGAGTGTCCCTGATTGCACGGAATAGAGCTGAGCTAACTCATTAAGAGACGCTTCAGGATGAAGTTGACGTAAGATAGCCACTTCTTTAAGTTTACTGTCAAGCTTTTCAAATCGATCGTATTTTATGAGCAGTTCGATGGCTTGAATGTGTTCATTGCTGGAGGCAATGACTTTCATTTCATTGGCCACTTCACAGTTATCCAATCGTGTTAATGAGTTGGTGAAGTCTCGTTGAATACGAATGTCTTCAAATTTCATTAAGGATTGAAACGCTCCAATCATACGTAAGAAATCAGAAATGTGATCTGCGGCTTTGATGTACACCACATGATGATGACGTCTCACAATAATCTTAGCCTTTAAATCAAAGCGATGACACAGTTTTAAGACAAATTGTGCTAATTTCTCTTGAGATAAAGCAATTTCACAGTGATAGTTGGCGTTGATGGGTGAATTGATGGATCCACTGGCTAAGAAGGCTCCCGCAATGTAAGCCCGTGCACAACATTCTTTCGCAACCACACTGCGAGCCACTGTTTCAGAAAACCCTTTAGATGAATACAAGTGCATATCTTCCAATATGGCTTTCACGTTTTGGTCCACACTCACCACATACGAATGGTTTTTCTTTAGTTTAATGCGTTTGTAGATTTTTAAGGTTGGTGTGGCTTGATAGGTTTGTTTGAGTAATATCCAAAAACGTTTAGCTGTGGTGGGATTATCACTTTGAAAATTGAGTTTTAAGGTTTGATTGGAAATACTGAGTGTTGCATCAGTTTGAACTAAAGCTGCAAGTTGTGCTCGTGCACAACATGGCTTCAACTCATTCATCACAATCTCGGCTTTAACCTCCGAAGTGTAAGATGGCAAACGACATCACCTCCTCACAACACCGTTGAACTTTCACATCATCATGAATGACGGTGTTACCCACGGTGGTTAATAAATCATACGATAAAACTTTGGTTAACGATGGATAGCGAATGGTAAGAGGTTCACATTCATCCAAAGCATAATGTTCAAGAATATGATCCGGAAGAGGCGTGTTCGCCACTATCGCTAAATCTAAAGTCAATGGACAATGATCATAAATGGCTTGAAGATGATCATTCAGATCATACCCCTTGGTCTCGCCTTTTTGTGTCATCGCATTGGCCACAAAAATCTTCCTTGCTTTGGAATGCATGAGTGCTTGAGCCAGTTCTGGAATGATCAAATTAGGCAAAATACTGGTGTATAAGGATCCTACCCCAAAGAAAATAAAATCTGCTTTCTCAATGGCTTCAATGGCTTGCATGGATGCATGCACTTCACTGTCATAGGAAAGATGCTTAATACGTGATTTAGCCTCCTTACCTATTTTATTCTCTCCAATGATGACACTACCATCTTCACAGATGGCTTTAAGTGTCACCGTTTGTGTTGTGCTAGGAATAATATCACCATTGATGTTAAGCACTTTACTGATGTTGGAAATAGAAAGCATAAAATCCCCACTGCTTTCAGTGAGGGCACTTAAAATCAGATTCCCTAAACTATGCCCACTTAAATCCATCGCATTATCTTTAAAACGGTATGTCATGATTTGTGAAAGAATGGTTTCCTCAGGAGCCATCGCCACCATGACGTTGCGAATGTCGCCCATGGCAGGAATATCGAAGATGGAACGTAAACGTCCCGTAGAACCTCCATCATCCGCTACTGTGACTAGTGATGTTAAGTGAATATTTGGAATGCGTTTTAATCCACGCAATAAAGCTGCTTGTCCTTTGCCACCACCGATGACAACCACTCGCTTCATGTTACTCCCCCAAGTCTTTATGTTTAGTATAGACTTTATATTGTTTTGAAAAATGTAGCGACAACGCATTCGCTAATGTGACTGAGCGATGCTTGCCTCCTGTACAACCAACGGCCACAGTGACATGATTCTTACCTTCTTGAATGTAAAGAGGAAATGAGAAGGCTAAAAAATCAATGAGTTGATTTAAATACTGTTGCGCCACTTCTTGACCCATCACATAATCCACCACGGCTTGATCATTGCCTGTTAATGGACGAAGTTCTGGCTCCCAGAAGGGGTTTTTAATGAACCGCACATCAAAGACACAATCCGCATCTTTAGGAATGCCATGTTTGAAACCAAAAGACATAAAACTGATACTGAAGGTAGGCATGGATTCCACACCATACAAGATTTGAAGACGTTTGGTTAAATCTTGATTACTTAAAGAAGTGGTATCAATGCACGTTGATGCTTCTTTTAAAGGACTCAGCATCTCAATTTCCACGTTAATGGCTTCACTTAAGGAAGAAGCTAAATTACGCAATAAGAAAGGATGCGTGCGTCGTGTTGCTTTGTAACGCTTCAATAAAACATCTTCATCGGCTTCTAAAAATAACACTCTTACATCCGCTTCAGAATTAGATAAGCGAAGGATAAGTTTCTTCATGTATAACGATTCTGTGGATAAGGCCACAAAATCAAAACGAGGATCATCATTGGTTAAAATCAATTTAAGTGTTTCTTCAAACAACTCAAAAGGAATCTGGTCCATGATGGTGTATCCCATGTCTTCTAAGATACCCATAGCCACGGTTTTACCTGCTCCAGAGTAACCACTGACGACGACGATGCGTTTACGTTTGATGTCTTGTTTCATGGTTTCATTCTACAACATTCCCACGTGTTTCACAAGCAACCCAAAGAAAAGACCTTGATAGGTCTTAGTGAAATGAATTAATGTAATGAAAGGCTTGTTGAGCCGCCACAGCACCATCATTGGCCGCTGTCACAATCTGCCTTAAAAACTTCGCACACACATCACCTGCCCCGAAGAGTCCAGGAATGGCGGTCTTCATGTTTTCATCCACAATGAGATAACCATCTTGATTAGTGATTCCTAAATGAGACACAAAATCAGTATTAGGAGTTGATCCAATGTATGGGAACACCGCTTTCGTAGGAATGATTTGCTTCTCTTGATTGACATTGGAAACAATCTCCAATCCAGAAATGATGCCATTGTCAAGGACATAACGCACAGGTGAATGCAGCCATATCACATTGATTTTTGGGTTGCTGAGCACTTGCTCCTGAATATGAGGTTCAGCTCGAAAGACATCACGACGAACAATCAAATTCACCACCGAAGCAAACTTAGTAAGATACAAGGATTCTTCACAGGCAGAGTTGCCTCCCCCAATCACACTCACAGGTTGGTTGCGATAGAACGCTCCATCACACACGGCACAAAAGGATAATCCTTTTCCAATGAGCGTATCATCCCCTTCAAGTCCAAGTTGCTTCTCCAGTGTACCACTGGCAATCATCACTGTTTTTGAGGTGTAGACATTACCATCTTCACATTGAATGTGAAAGATGTTGTCCACTTTATCAATCTTAGTGACGCGTCCATACAAATATTCCACACCTGTTTCAGTCGCATGTTCATACATGTCCATCGCAAGCTGATACCCAGTGACGAGTTTTTGTCCTGGCCAGTTCGCAATTTCATACGTTTTAACAAGTTTTCCCCCTGGTGCTTCTGGTTCTAGAATGGCGGTCTTTAACCCCGCTCTTGGACCATAGACCCCTGCTGTTAATCCTGCAGGACCAGCACCCACAATGATTAAATCGTAGTACGTGTCCATTCCACATCCTCCTTTAAGATCGCTTCAAATTCACTCCATGAGCGAATGGTTTTATTTGGTTTTAAGGCTTGTATCGCTTCATAGCGATCTTCATTGGAAATGTAAGCCACACAGTAAGCTCCAATGTTGGTGGCTGATTTGACATCCACCACAGTGTCACCCACATAAATCAAGGCGTCATGTCCTACCCCTAACGCTTCACACGCTTTAAGAATGGCTTCTTTGTGAGGCTTATGTTCCACCACATGATTGAGTCCAATGATGACCTCAAATAAATCCTTCATGTTAAACATGTCTAAGGCATATTCAATCGAATCAGAATGTTTTGAAGACACAATACCTAAACGGTATCCTTGTGCTTTAAGCGAAGTTAGCACTTCTTTTGCCCCTTCAAAGGGCTTCACTAAAGAAGCATGAAGTTCTAGATTAATCTTACGGTAGTCATTCACCAAATCATCAATCTGTGATTCATCAAAATGTTGTATGAAGATTTCTTTGAGAGGAGGTCCCATCAAAGTCTTCTTGGATTCTTCATTGATTAAATGACCTAATCCATGATTGTGGTAGAGTTTTTCATACGTGGCCAACACGGCTGGCTCAGTATCCATGATGGTACCATCAAAATCAAAGAGCAAAATGGGTTGCTTACGAGGATACAGTTTTCTAAATAAACCTAAGGTCCCTAACACACCGATTAACACAAAAGCAATGGAAACAAGTTGAGCACTGCGTAGGCCCATAAACATGAGACTATCACTGCGTAAGCCCTCCACAAAGAAACGAAGTACCCCATACCACATGAGGTAGGCATACACCATATCTCCACGTTTGACTTGAGTGAATCGTTTGTAGAGATAAATAATGATGAAATATCCAAGGATATTTCCCATGGATTCATACAAGAAAGTCGGTTCACGATAAGAACCCCCAATCAGCATGTGATTGGCTAACCAGGTAGGCCAACCAGCATAAAAGGAAGGATCAACCACACGACCAAACGCTTCTTGATTCGCAAAATTACCCCAACGTCCTAAAGCTTGAGCAATCATGATGGTAGGCACAGCTCCATCAGCGATACGTAAGAAATCAATCTTGCGCTTCTTTACCCAGAAGTAGCTATAGAGAAACCCTAAAAGTAGTCCACCTTGAATGGCTAGACCACCTTCCCATGTGGCGATGATTCGAAATGGATCACTCAAATACCCAGCTAAGTCGTCTGAAAAAGCCACGTACCATAAACGTGATCCAATGACCCCTGAGATGAGGGCTCCAAAAAACAAGTCGTCCATTTGTCGAGGTCATCATACCCCATTTTTTTAAATTCTCTAAGTGATAAAGCATAGGCAATGAATGCCCCTGTTAAGATAAGCACCGCATACCAACGAATCGCAAATGTTCCGATTTGAAGGATGGTGGATGGATTTGGAAAAAACTGCATGGTCTACTCCCTTCCGTTTTCTTGATTTTGTTGGACGATATAGTTATACACCCGATCGTCAAATGATTTAGCTGCATCAATGCCTTTTTCTTTGAGAGTGAAATCTGTGACTGCTGCTTCAATTAAGACAGACAAGTTACGTCCTTCTTTCACTGGGAATATCATCTTAGGAATATCAATGCCTAAAATAGGCATACTGAACTGTGAATCAATGGAAACCCGTTTGTAGGCTTTTCCATCTTGCCATTTTTCAAGATACACCACAAAGTCAATGCGCATGGAATCCAATAAAGCACTGGCTCCAAACATGCGCTCAACATCGATGATACCAATCCCACGAAGTTCTAAGTATCCCTTTAGTAATTCTGGGGCTGAACCATAGATGGTGTTATGAATGCGTCTAACATCCACACGATCATCCGCAATGAGCACATGTCCTTTGCGAATCAGTTCAAGTCCAAGTTCTGATTTCCCCATTCCCGATTCTCCAGTGATGAGCACTCCCTTACCATAAACGTTAATAAGTACCCCATGAATCGTGTCGGATTCAGAAAGTTGCTCATCCAGATATGAAATCACATCGACCATGAGTTGGTATGTTTTAAGGATCGTTCTAAAGATAGGAAAATTTTTTGATTTTGCCACTTCCATTAAGATAGGAGGACAGTCATGAGAGCGGGTAATGATGATGGAAGGTGTCCAACCATCCGTCAGTTTTTCAAACACAAAGCGTTGATGTTCATCATTCATCGTTTGAATGTACGCCATCTCTTTATCACCTAACACCACAATACGTCGTGGTTCAGTATGTTCAAAGAAGCCAGAGAGTTCAAGTCCAGGACGATTCAAGTCTGGAACAACAACCCAACGATTCAAGGCATCATCGTTACCACACAGTTGCTCAAACTTAAAGTATTCTTTAACCTTCCTCATTGTACAACGATTGGTGTATTCCATAGGTTACCTCCCTGTTAAGATTTTCTTTAAGTAATGTCCAGTATGACTGGTTGGATGCTCTGCAATCATCTTTGGTGTTCCCACCGCAATGATTTGTCCTCCACCATCTCCCCCTTCAGGACCTAAATCAATGATGGTATCCGCATTCTTAATCACATCCAAGTTATGTTCAATGATGAGGACGCTGTCACCTTGATCCACAATGCGATGCAAGACACTCAGTAGCTTCGCCACATCATGAGTATGAAGGCCAGTGGTGGGTTCATCCAACACAAACAAGGTTTTTCCTGTGGCTTTACGTTGAAGTTCACTCGCCAGTTTTACCCTTTGGGCTTCTCCTCCTGATAAGGTGGTGGCGGATTGACCTAATTTAATATAACCTAATCCAACATCTTGAAGGATTTTAAGTTTTGGACGCAATCTTATGAATGTTTTCAAAGAAGTCTACCCCTTCATCCACACTCATGTTTAAAACATCAAAGATGGTTTTACCTTTATAGGTGACTTGTAACGTTTCAGGATTATAGCGTTGTCCTTCACAATCTTCACAGGCCACAAACACGTCCGGAAGAAACAACATGGATATTCGCTTGACCCCATCCCCTTGACAGGTTTCACACCGTCCCCCCTTCACGTTGAAAGAGAATCGGCCTTTTAAATACCCTCGTTTTTTCGCTTCAGGTGTCATCGCAAACAAATCGCGAATATCATCAAAGATGCCTGTGTAGGTAACTGGGTTAGATCGTGGAGTACGTCCAATCGGATCTTGATCCACCGCAATAATTTTATCAATGTGCTCTAATCCTTCAATGGATTTGACTGCACCTGGTTTAACCTTAACACGGGATAGTTGGTGTTGCAAGGTCTTCACAATGACTTCGTTGACCAGTGAGGACTTCCCACTGCCACTCACCCCCGGTGACCACCACAAATTGATTCAGTGGGATATCCACACTGATGTTTCTCAGGTTGTTTTTCACTGGCTTCATTAATTTTAAGACATAAGCCATTACCAACTCGTGTTTGAACAGGGGTTGGAATGAATAAGGTCTTGTTCAAGTATTGACCTGTAATGGAAGCATCACACGCTAAGATGTCTTTTGTTGGACCATTAAAAATGATTTCTCCCCCATGAAGTCCTGCTCCAGGACCCACATCCACAATCCAATCTGAAGCTTCCATCGTTTCTTCATCGTGTTCCACTACGATGAGGGTATTGCCTAAATCACGCATGTCCTTCAAGGTTTGAATGAGCTTTGCGTTATCACGTTGGTGTAAGCCAATGGAGGGTTCATCCAACACATAGAGCACCCCACTTAATCGAGATCCAATTTGTGTGGCTAAGCGAATGCGTTGCGCTTCTCCCCCTGATAAAGAACCCGCAACACGATCCAAGGTTAAGTAGGATAAACCTACATTATTGAGAAATTGAAGACGCTCTGAAACTTCCTTCAAGACAAGGCGTGCAATTTCTAAATCATGATCACTGAGTTTAAGTGAATGAATGAAATCAAGTCCTTGAGTGATGGAAAAACGTGTGAAATCATAAATGGAGTGTTGACTTAGTTTAACACACAGTGCCATTTCATTGAGTCGTTTACCTGAGCAAGTTGGACAGGTGCTTTCACTCATGAATGATCCATACCAGTCTTTGGCCATGTTTGAAGAGGTTTCAAAGAATCGACGTTGAATGAGAGTTAAGACGCCTTCAATTCTTTCATTACGCAAATAAGTGTTGCCACTGCGTGAATGAATGGCATATTTAATAGGGCCTTTAGATCCATGAAGCACAATGTCTTTATGCTCATCAGATAATTTTGAAATAGGGGTATTCATTGGGATTGAGTAGTGATCACACAGAGTTTTAAAGTTTTGCCACTCAATGTTTTCACTGTCCACAATGTTCTTATAATAACGGATTCCTCCTTGAAGGATGGAAAGAGAATCATCAGGAATGAGTAAGTCGATGTCAACTTGTTGGATGACCCCTAATCCTTTGCATGTTTCACATGCACCAAGTGGAGAGTTAAATGAGAATAATCGTGGTTCAAGATGTGGAAGTGAGAAACCACATTCAGCACATGCATAATTGGAAGACATGAGGGTTTCTACCCCATCAATGAGCACTAAAACCAACCCTGAAGAGAGCTTGAGTGATGTTTCAATTGAATCATACAAACGAGATTGGGCTTGATCACTTAAGATGAGACGATCCACCATGACTTCTAAGGTATGTTTATTGTTTTTATTGAGCTGAATATCATCTTCTAAAAGCTTCATTTCACCATTCACTCGAATCCGCACAAAGCCTTGTTTCATTAAATCATTCATCAAGTCTTTGTGAGTTCCCTTTTGATTGCGCACCACTGGAGCTAAAAGTTCAATCTTAGCCCCACTTTTTGCACTCATCACATGATCCACCATGGTTTTAATGGACATCCCTACAATAGGATGATGATGAATGGGACAGGTTGGTGTTCCAATACGAGCATACAGTAAACGTAAGTAATCATAGATCTCAGTCACCGTTCCGACGGTGGAACGAGGATTATTGGATGTGGTTTTTTGATCAATCGCAATGGCTGGAGATAATCCTTCAATGGAATCCACATCCGTGTTTCCATGTTGCCTAAAAATTGACGGGCGTATGCCGATAAGGACTCCACGTATCGACGTTGTCCTTCCGCATAAATGGTATCAAACGCAAGGGAGGTTTTCCCACTGCCTGATAAGCCTGTCATGATAATGAATTGATTGCGAGGGAGCGTGAGATTAATGTTTTTTAAGTTATTAACTCTCGCTCCTTTAATCACGATTTGATCATTTTTCATAGTTCACCTTTTAATTCAAAGAGCGCATCACGCAGCAAAGCTGCTCGCTCAAAGTCTAAGACTTTCGCTGCCTCCAACATGTCTTTTTCAATTTGGGCAATGATCGCCGCTTTATCCGATGCGCTCACCTTGCCATGTTTTTGAATTAGACGACGAGTAATCTCTTCATTTTCTTTTCCTGCCACACTGTGGGCAATGTCTTTAATGATGGTTTTAGGAATAATGCCGTATTGCTTGTTGTGTGCTTCTTGGATATGTCGACGACGATTGGTTTCATCAATCGCTTTCTTCATTGAATCGGTCATTTTATCGGCATACATGATGACGGTTCCTTCATCATTTCGTGCAGCACGTCCGACAATCTGAATTAAAGAGCGAGAAGAACGCAAGAAACCTTCTTTATCGGCATCCAAGATCGCAATCAAGGACACTTCAGGGATGTCTAAGCCTTCTCGTAATAGGTTGATTCCAACCACACAATCATACTTTCCTTTACGAAGTTGACGAATGATTTCAATCCGCTCTAACGTTTTTGTTTCATGGTGTAAGTACACCGCATTGATTTCATGAACTAAAAAATAGGATGTTAACTCTTCAGCCATTTTAACCGTGAGTGTAGTAACCAAAACACGTTGATTCTTTTCTTTTCGCTTCATGATTTCTTCCATCAAGTTATCAATTTGACCATAGGAAGGACGAACATGAATGATGGGATCCACTAAACCGGTTGGACGAATGATCTGTTCAACCACGTTATGATTGACCTTCTCTAACTCAAAGTCCCCTGGGGTGGCGGAAACGTAAATGGTTTGCTTAGGTAAGGTTAAAAATTCTTCAAAGCGTAAAGGACGATTATGCAGTGCAGAAGGTAAACGAAAACCATAATCCACAAGCACTTTCTTACGAGCCTGATCGCCATTGAACATCCCTCTTACTTGCGGTAAACTCACGTGACTCTCATCCACCACAAACAAGAAATCATCTGGAAAGAAATCAAAGATGGTATAAGGACGTTGTCCAGGAGTTCTCGCATCAATGTGCATGGAGTAGTTTTCAATGCCTGAACAATAGCCAAACTCACGTAAGGCTTCGATGTCATAGCGAGTGCGTTGTTCCAAGCGTTGCATTTCTAAAAGTTTGTTTTCTTCTTTAAGTTCTTTTAATCGAACTTCAAGTTCTTTTTCAATCGCATTGGCTGCTTCTAAGATTTGTGGCTTAAAGCGAGCGTATTCCGTTGCAGGAAAGATATTGTAAAGCATGTACCCTGAATTAACCTTGAAGGTGATTGGGTCCAGTTCTACGATACGTTCAATGGTATTATCAAAAAACTCTACTCGTAAAACAAACTCATCGGTATACCCTAAAGCAATGTCAATCACATCTCCTTTGACTCTGAAGGTTCCTTTGGATAATTCTGTATCATTGCGGGTGTATTGACGAAGCACCAATTTGCTGATGAGTTCATCCCGATCCATGGTTTCATTGACCTTAATCGTGAAAAACATATCCCGATAATTGTTTGGATCACTGGAAGCATAAATGCAAGCCACAGAAGCAACCACAATCGTATCTCTTCGTGTCAAAATTGAATTAATGGAAGATAAACGAAGCATGTCCAATTCTTGGTTAATGGTAGCTGACTTTTCAATGTAGGTGTCTGTACGAGGCATGTATGCCTCAGGCTGATAGTAATCGAAGTTTGACACAAAGTATTCCACACGATTGTTTGGAAAGAAGGATTTAAATTCATTGTAAAGTTGCCCTGCGAGGGTTTTATTATGTACAAGCACTAAGGTTGGTTTATTGACTTTCGCAATCACTGAAGAGATTGTAAAGGTTTTACCCGTTCCAGTTGCTCCTAAAAGGACTTGAAAAGGTTTGCCTTCTTCAAGACCTTGAGTTAACTGTTCAATCGCTTTGGTTTGATCACCAGCGCTTGAATATGGAGCTACAAGTTGAAACGTTTCATTCATCATGGTTGTAAGAGTTCTAACGCTTTCAGGAGTTGAGGATCAAGTTGACGTTTATTAGCATACCACTCACGATACACTTGAGTGTATAAGGAGCGATAGATTTCTGGAGTTAAAGATTCCACACTTCCAATGGAGGTGGTTTGAGCATACGCATTAAGTGCATCCAACGTTTGGATTGAGAAATACCCATCCATGCGTCCTGGATTGTAGCCTAAGAAATCTAAGGCTTGTTGGGCAATTTGTGTGAAGTCGGACACCGTGTCGACTAAAACATTGTCTGTATCACTCATGAGTTTACGCTCATTCACAAAGAAAGGATGTAAATTCACTTCCACATCAGGAGTAATCCCAATGTCTTGAATGGAATTGCCTTCTGGGCTAAGCCATTGAGCCGTTGTTACTTTGAGTGCAGAACCATCTGAGAAGGGACGTGTGATTTGTACGGTTCCCTTACCAAAGGTGGTGACACCAACCAAAGTGAAGTTACCTTGTTCAGACATGGCAGCTGCTAAAACCTCAGATGCACTGGCAGAGTTTTGATTGACAAGAATAATGATGTCTTCAAAGTTAGTATAACGAGATTGGGTCGCCACAAAACCTTGTTCAATGCGACCATCACGAAGTTGCTGTTGGATGATGAGGGTATCTTTATCTAAGAAGAAAGCTGATATCTTAAGGAGTGTGTCTAAGAATCCTCCTCCATTGTCACGCAAATCAATGATCAGTTGAGTTGCATTGGCTTGTTTAAAATCATCAAGATACACTTTAACTTGCTCAGCCGTATCAGATCCAAACTGATAGATTTCTAAAATGGCGGTGTTTGCGTTAAGCATTTCACCATAGGCAGATGAGCGGATTTGATCACGTACAATGTCTTTCACAATGGTTTGGTTTCCTCTAAGGAATTCAATACTAACCACCGTATTGCGTTCACCACGGACCATACCAGCAATTTCACTGACATCCATGCCTGTCACATCAACACCATTCACTTTGTGAATGATGTCTCCAGGGACGACTCCAAATGATTCAGCAGGTGAGTTTCTGAATACTTTCTCAACCACAGTAATACCATCTAGGTTATATATTTGGACCCCAATTCCCACAAAGTTTGTGGTAATGGAGTTAGAGAATTCAAGGTATTCTTCAGGTGAAAAATATTCGGTGTAAGGATCTCCGTTTTGTTCAATCATGCCTTTAATGGCACGTTCGATAAGGGTTTGATCAATGTTTTCAATGTCTTTACCATAAAACCATGTGGAGGATAGTGTGTTGATGATTGCATCTAAGCGAGCGAATCGTGAACTATCCACTGGGGTGATGGTTGAGACATTGAGTTGTGCAGAAATAAGCCATCCTGTAAGGAAAGCAACCACAATGAGCACAATGAGGAAACGATTCGTCCAACGTTGTCGCGATAAAGCACTAACTTCATCAGGCCAACGATGCTTTTCTAAGTGAATGACAACTTTTTCTTCTTCCATAGCGAACACTCCTTTAAGTGGTATGACTCATTGTATCACACCGCTATCCAACGCTTGTTGATGATGCTTAGTGAGATTAAACGGTTAGTCATCTTATAATTATACTCCTAAATGATTTATTTCACACAAAAAAGAGTATAATTAAAGTTAAATTCTTGGAGGTCTTATGAGAAAAGATTATATCGATCGATTTATTCGTTATGCACAAATCAACACCCGTTCTGATTCAAACAGCACCACCATTCCATCCACTCCTGCTCAATGGGATTTTGTGGTGATGTTGAAAAAAGAGTTAGAGGAAATTGGATGTGTTGATGTCTTTACCAATCCAGATAATGGTTTTGTGATGGGGACATTAAAAGGGAACACAGACAAACAAGTCTCTCCTATTGGCTTTATTGCTCATGTGGATACCGCTGACTTCAATGCAGAAAACATTCAACCGAAAATCATTGAAAACTATGATGGGGGCATCATCATGCTTGATCCTTCCACTCACACAACCCTAGATCCAGTGGTTTTTCCCAACTTAAAGAACTATGTTGGGCATACCTTGATCACTACCGATGGAACCACCTTGTTAGGAGCAGATGATAAGGCAGGAATTACTGCCATTATCGAAGCATTACGTTTCTTAGCTTCACATCCTGAAATCATTCATGGTGATGTGCGAGTGGCATTTGGACCTGATGAAGAAATTGGGGTTGGTGCAAATCGTTTTGATGTGAAAGCATTTAATACTGATTTTGCGTATACCGTGGATGGTTCTTATAAAGGGCAAATTGAATATGAATGTTTCAATGCTGCAGCCGCTACAATCATCATCACAGGTATTTCAGTTCATCCAGGTACCGCAAAAGACAAGATGATTAATGCCTTTAAGTTAGCCATGGAGTTTGATGCTCATTTACCACAAGATGAAGTGCCTGAAAAGACTTCGGGTAGAGAAGGATTTTTCCTATGCACATCCATGACTTCAACCATTGAAGATGCAACAATGCATTACATCATTCGTGATCATGATAAAGAGAAGTTTTTAGCTAAGAAAGCGAAGATGCTTGAGATTAAAGAACTGCTTTTAAGCAAGTATCCTAAAGCCAAGATTGAAGTGGTGATTAAAGATTCTTACTATAATATGGCAGATAAAATCAAAGAAGACATGAGAAGTGTGGATTTAGCCAAAGAAGCCATGCATGCATTAAACATCACACCTATCATCGAACCGATTCGTGGAGGAACCGATGGTTCTAAAATTACCTTTATGGGTATCAATACCCCTAACTTATTCACGGGTGGAGAAAACTTTCATGGTAAGTATGAATTCTTAAGTGTGGATGATGGATTAGAATGTGTTCAAACCATTGTAAAAATGATAGAACTTCATGCAACGAAATAAAAAAGGGTCAGTTCATTGAACTGACCCTTTATGTTTTAATAGGCTACGCCATATCTGACATTAAACACGTCAAGTGGATTTAAGCGACAAGGGGCACGATTGCCTGTAACAGAACAACGAGTGTTCATACCTTGATTTCCAAATCCTGCACCGAAGGAGAATGAACCATTCCAGTTACGAACGTAGTAATCAATACTGTTAGTGCCTAAATAAATGACTTCAATGTGTACGTGAGGCCCAGTTGATGATCCACTGGAACCGTTTCTACCTATCACAGTCCCTTGGGTCACAATTTGTCCCCATTTGATTG
>JAJOHZ010000020.1 GCA_021209625.1 Erysipelotrichaceae bacterium
TGTGTATCTTAAACATAAAGAAGGTTATCGAGTGCCGTCAGTGTAAAATCCATTCCACTATATGATTCCAATCAACATATTGTAGGGGCGATTGAAATCTTTACAGATGAGCGTTTTCAAAAGGAAATTCTTAATGAAAATGAGTTCCTAAAAGATGAGCTTATGAAAGATGCTTTAACACAGATTGCAAATCGAAGACATTTTGAATTCACGCTAAAAACCATGATTGATCAGTATCATCAATTTAATCAATCCTTTGGGATTCTCATGATTGATGTTGATTATTTCAAAATCATTAATGATACTTATGGTCACACTTTAGGTGATGAAATTCTTAAGTTGGTGGCCAAATCACTCGTCTCTAATATAAAACAACATGATGTCATTTCACGATGAGGTGGCGAAGAGTTTGTTGGGTTATTCATGGTTAACCATGAATCTGAACTTAAAGCCATAGCTGAACGTTGCCGAATTATTGTTGAGAAATCATCCTATAATCACCTTAAACATGACATTAAAGTGACCGTGTCCATTGGTGGAGTCATGATGCAACCTAATATGAATGCGAAAGCACTCATTGATTTGGCTGATCAAGCATTGTATACGTCTAAATCCAACGGGAGAAATCAAAGTACGCTCATTACAATTAAAGAAGTACTATAAACAAGGATTAGTTCACTAAACCTTGTTTTTTTGTGTGAAGAGGCATAAAAAACCCTAAAAAACATTGCGTTTTTTCATAGTTGTGTTAAAGTGGTGTAACTTTGTTTAAATATCTTGACATATTGCTTGATGTCATTATAATTTTACAAGATAAACAACCATGAAACAAAAAAAGATCAAACTACACATTACGACCCAAGCCAAACAAGCTCAACTCTATGAAGAAGATGATTGTTTTGCGATTAAAGAAATAGATCATAAGAATGTAACGTATATCTATACCCTTGATGATGTAAAGACCATTGTTAACTTCGAAGAACAAAGTGTAGGATTAATGAGAATAGATCAAGGTATCAGTGCTGTATGGTTGAATGAGTTTAAAGAGGGATTACTCTTTAAATCAACCCCCTATGGTTCAATGAGTCTACCACTTAAACTCAATCAACTCGATGTGAGCGATGATGGATTGACATTGTCATATCACATCATGGATCAAGATGAAATTACTGAGACGATTACACTGACGTGGGAGGAACTATGAATCAATTAGAAGTTCAATTAAAAGAGGTGTTGATTCAAGCGGCATCCTCTGCTTATAACTTAGATCTAACTCATCAAGATGTGGTGATTGAAATTCCTAAAGATGCCTCTTTAGGAGATTATGCAACCAACTTGGCCATGAGACTGACTAAGGTATTGAAAATGAAACCAGTGGACATTGCACAAGGGTTAATTGATCACTTACCTCAAGATCAATCTTTTGTTGAAAACATGTCTCTTGCGGGTCCAGGGTTCATTAACATTACACTTAACAAGCAAGTCTTGTTTGATGTGGTCTCACGTATTCTCAAAGAAGACACTGACTATGGTCGCAGTGATTATGGACAAAAAGAAAAAATCAACCTTGAATACGTTTCCGCAAACCCAACGGGTGACTTACATCCAGGCCATGCTCGTGGTGCAGCGATTGGAGACAGTGTTGCACGTATCTTAGCGTTTGCGGGTTATAATGTGACACGTGAGTATTATGTGAATGATGCGGGAAATCAAATTCATAACATGGCCCTTTCCTTACAAGCCCGTGTTAAACAAGCTTGTGGATTAGAAGCTGAAATCCCTCAAGATGGATATCATGGGCAAGACTTAATTGATATTGCGAAAGAACTCATTGAAGAAGAAGGTGAATCAATCGCAACCAAACCTCTAGAATACTTTAGATCAGTAGGTTTAGTGAAGGAACTCGATAAGATTAAGAAAGACTTAAAGCGTTTCAATGTTGAGTTTGATGTCTTCAGTTCTGAGCAAAGTATCTATGATGCTCATAAGGTAGAAGAAACATTACAACGACTTAAAGACTTAGGTTCGGTGTATGAGAATGAAGGGGCGATTTGGCTTAAAACAACTGACTACGGTGATGATAAAGATCGTGTCTTAGTGAAGAGCGATGGATCCTACACGTACTTGCTTCCTGATATTGCATATCATAAAGATAAATACGATCGTGGATTCAAGAGATGTGTTAACTTTCTAGGGGCAGATCATCATGGATACATTGCACGATTAAAAGCATCCATGATTTTGCTTGGTATTGATATGGATCTTCATGTGGAAATCATTCAAATGGCTCGTATGATGAAAGATGGACAAGAATTCAAACTATCCAAGCGTTCAGGCAATGGTATTTCACTGCTTGATCTCATTGAAGAAGCAGGATCAGATGCAATTCGCTATTTCTTCACGGCTCGTGCTGCTGATACGCAAATGGATCTTGATTTGGATATGGCAACGAAGCAATCCAATGAAAATCCCGTTTACTATGCTCAATATGCCCATGCTCGTGTATGTTCAATCTTAAGATCTGGAACAGATTATCCACAGTATGAGCATGTGAGTGGTCTAACTCATCCAAAAGAAATAGAATTAATCAAATACTTGAATGAGTTTTCGTCCATAGTGGTTGATGCTGCATCCAGTCTTCAACCTCATAAAATTGTCAATTATCTCTCCAAAGTGGCATCATTGTTCCATAGTTTCTATGGAGAGTGTCATGTCTTGGATAAAGATAACCTAGAATTGAGTGCACATCGTTTAGCACTCACAAAAGCTGTTGCAATTACCTTGCGTAATGCATTGAATTTGGTGGGAGTCAGTGCTCCAGAGAGAATGTAAGGAGAAGTTATGAGTAACAAATCAATGACCGATATTGCCTATGAGTTTATCAAAAACAAAAAAGAAGTTCCTTTCGCAGCCATTTGGTCTGAAGTGTGTATTAATTTAGGCTTTAACCAACAAGTGGCAGAACGCAAGATTGCAACCTTTTATTCTGCACTTATGTTGGATGCACGTTTTATTGCACTTCCTGACAACAAATGGGATTTAAGAAAGAATTATAAGTTCTCAGAAGTTCATGTGGACACATCCAAACTCGTGATTGATGACAGTGAGTTGGATGAAGACACAGACTTACTTGATTTTGATGATGAATTCTCAGAAGATGATGAAAAATCATCGGATGATGATCAAGAATAATCCACGAAAGTGGATTTTTATTTGGGTTAAACCACTCGCAAAATATGAAATATAAGAAAAATAAGTTTTATGCATATTAATTGTATTTAAAATGCTTTTGTCTTGGTATAATTGTGATACATACTAAACAATGTGGGGAGAATCATGTGGGTAAAAAAAGAATCGAATATGAAGAATTTGATTTAATTGAAGACAATCTTAAAGACTATAAGAAAAAAAGAGTCAAACCCTTTACAATCATCTTTAGTATAGTATCCTTCTTTTTTTCGATGTACTCAATTGCACGTATTTGGCCTTTATACGTTGAGGCAATCATTCCAGGAATTATTGTTCCTGGAGTATACCTCAATCAAGGCTTTGAAGGATTAAATATAGGAATCCCTCAAGAGGACAGTCTAGTGATTGACGGGGTAGAAGTGGATCTAATGAAGCTTAAAGATGAATATGGCATCATGACCACGATCATTGTTCCTATGACTCACCAAGAAGCAAAAAGACAATACAATAAATTAAGAAGCTTTACAACCAATCAGGATTATAGTGTCACCCCTATGTTTGGGTACACGATTGAATTTGATGAGAAAGAGACACTAGAATATTGGATGTTGGTATCTTCCACCTTTGAAAAGATCAAAACAATGGATGCCCCTATGAATCATGAGTTTGTGGAACTTGTTCAAAAACTCATAAAATGTAGAATTAATCCCAACATCAATGTTGAACAATGTTTTCCAGGATATGTGGTAGGAAACTTGAGTCAACACCCACATATTTCAGAAGATTTACTAGAACGATACAGCTATGAAATTGACTTAAAATCTGAATTAATCAAATTTGAAGTCTATAAAGAATATGTTGAAAGTAAAGGGTATAGCTTAAAAGAAAGCTTATCTGATCCTAAGTTTGCAAAAGTCGATAGCGAGCATTCAGCTCGTTTTCTTTTGATAAACAACATGTGAAAAATGAATTGTCTATTGAAGTGACAAGTTGTTTTTGGTAAAGTTAATAAGGGCACGCCCCTAAATGATAGGTGCGGCTTTTTTGTTTTATGAAAGAGAAAATGAGGTTTTTATGGCAAAATATATCTTTGTGACAGGTGGGGTAGTTTCTGGTATTGGTAAAGGTATTATTGCGACTTCATTAGGTCGTTTACTTAAAGATCGAGGACTTAAAGTCTTCATGCAAAAGTTTGATCCATACATCAACGTTGATCCAGGAACCATGTCTCCTTATCAACATGGTGAAGTTTTTGTAACCAAAGATGGGGCAGAAACCGATTTAGACTTAGGTCATTATGAGCGTTTTATTGATGAAGAACTGACACAAAGTGCTTCCATCACCACAGGACGTATTTATTCCACTGTCATCGCAAAAGAAAGACGTGGTGACTATTTAGGAGCAACGGTTCAAGTGATTCCTCACATCACGGATGAGATTAAGGCTAAAGTGTATGCTGCAGCCAATGAATCCAATGCGGATGTGGTCATTACTGAAATTGGTGGTACGGTCGGGGACATTGAATCACTTCCTTTCTTAGAGGCAGCACGACAAGTGCATGCGGAACATGAAAAAGAGGATGTTTTATTCATTCATACCACTTTGGTTCCATTAGTACCAGGAGGGAATGAGTTAAAGACTAAACCAACACAACACTCCTATAAAGAACTCATGTCTTTAGGGATTAAACCAAACATTATTGTGACACGATCAGAGGAACCCCTCTCGGCTGAGGTAAAACGTAAGATAGCATTATTTTGTGATGTGCGTGAATACGCCATCATTGAATCATTAAACACCAAAAACATTTATGATATTCCACTTTCCTTTAAGAACCAAGGATTTGATGATTATGTGCTCCATAAACTCAAAATTGATGCTCCTGAAGCCAACATGAGTGAATGGAAAGCGATGATTGATCGTGCAAACAATCTTAAACATTGTGTCCGTATAGCATTGGTTGGTAAATACGTGCAACTTCACGATGCCTATCTTTCCGTAGCCGAATCCTTAAAACATGCGGGATATGATCATGATACCCATGTGGAAATTGAATGGGTGAATTCAGAAAAGCTTTCCATTGAAACAATAGTGGAGTCACTCTCTCATGTGGATGGTATTCTTGTGGCAGGTGGGTTTGGAGGTCGTGGTATTGAAGGCAAGATTGCGGCTGCTCATTATGCACGCACTCACAATATTCCTTACTTTGGCATCTGTTTAGGCATGCAAATTGCTTCCATTGAAATTGCACGTCATGTGTGTGGATTAGAGGGGGCTGACTCCATTGAATGGACTGAAGAGACCCCACATCCGATCATTCACTTAATGGACAATTACTCAGGCAAGCAAAACATGGGTGGAACTTTACGTTTAGGTAACTGGCCATGTGTATTGGATGAATCATCTAAAGCGTATGGAGTCTATAAGAAATCTGAAATTGTGGAACGTCATCGTCATCGCTATGAGTTCAACAACAGTTATCGTGAAATCTTAGCTTCACATGGTGTTTTATTCTCGGGTGTTTCTCCTGATGGTGAACTTGTGGAAATCATTGAACTTAAAGATCATCCTTGGTTTGTGGGATGTCAATTCCATCCAGAATTCAAATCACGACCAAACCGTTCACATCCGCTTTTCAGTGGATTCGTGAATGCATCTTTAATTAATCATTTAAAAGGTGTAAAATAAAGGCGACACTATGAGGAGGTATATATGGGATTAGTATCTGCAAAAGAGATGTTACAAAGAGCTCGTCAACATGGTTATGCGGTAGGGCAATTCAACATCAATAACTTAGAATGGACTAAAGCCGTCTTATTGACTGCACAAGAAATGAAGTCTCCAGTTATTTTAGGAGTATCTGAAGGTGCAGGCAAATACATGGGTGGATATCGTGCAGTGGTTGGCATGGTTAAAGGCATGGTTGAAGATCAAAAGATCACAGTGGATGTTGCGATTCACTTGGACCATGGTACATACGAAGGAGCTCAAAAAGCAATCGAAGCGGGATTCACTTCCGTTATGTTTGATGGCTCACACTATCCAATTGAAGAAAACGTTCAAAAGACCAAAGACATCGTTGCATTAGCTCACTCCAAAGGCATTAGCGTTGAAGCTGAAGTTGGAGCCATTGGTGGCGAAGAAGATGGGGTTATCGGAAGTGGTGAAGTGGCTGATCCTAAAGAATGCAAAATGATTGCGGATTTAGGGGTAGACTTACTTGCTGCTGGTATTGGTAATATTCATGGTAAATATCCTGACAACTGGAAAGGATTAGACTTCGTCGTACTTCAAGAAATCCAATCCTTGACTGGTCAAATGCCACTTGTTCTTCATGGTGGTAGTGGAATTCCTACTGACATGATTAAGAAATCCATTTCATTAGGGGTATCTAAGATTAACGTTAACACTGAACTTCAAGTTGACTTTGCGGCTGCAACTCGCAAATACATTGAATCAGGTAAAGATTTAGAAGGTAAAGGATTCGATCCTCGTAAACTTCTTAAACCTGGATACGATGCAATCTGTGCAACCATTAAGGAAAAGATGGTTGAATTCGGAAGTGCTGGACAAGCTGAATAACACTAGAGATGATGGAGCAATCCATCATCTTTTCATTACGATGCCTAGATGACCATCCATAAGATTTAGTGTATAATAGTGAAGAATTGAGGCACATTTATGACACAAGTACTAAAAATCGAAGGACAACATCCTCTTAAAGGCACTGTTCGCATCAGTGGTTCAAAAAAATGCAACCGTAGCACTCATCCCAGCCACCATATTATCATCACAAGGCCCAGTCTCCATCATTGGAGTTCCACATATTTCTGATGTGGAATCCTTAAATCAACTGCTTTCTTTTCTTAATGTGGAAGTAGCAACCCCAACTGAAGGTCACCTCATCATTGATCCAACGAATTTAAAAAACATGTCTTTAGATCATCCTGCAGTGAATAAACTAAGAGCTTCTTATTACTTTATGGGAGCTTTATTAGGACGTTTTAAAGAAGTTAAAATGAAAATGCCTGGAGGATGCTATTTAGGACCACGTCCTATTGATTTACATCTTAAAGGATTTGAAGCTTTAGGGGCAAAGGTAGAATACACCCATGGGTATTATCATATTAAAGCAGAGAAACTTATAGGGAATAAAATCTTTTTAGATATTTCTTCAGTGGGTGCAACCATTAATATCATGCTTGCGGCTACACTAGCACAAGGCAGAACTACCATTGAGAATGCTGCCAAAGAACCTGAAATCATTGACGTTGCTAACATGCTTAACCGTATGGGTGCCAACATCAAGGGGGCAGGGACCAATGTGATCACTATTGAAGGAGTAGATCATTTAGGTGGAACCTTCCATGAAATCATTCCAGATCGTATTGAAGCTGGAACCTATATGATTATTGCAGCAGCAGCAGCGGAAGAAATGATGATTGATAATGTTATTCCACAACACGTTGAAAGTTTGATTTCAAAACTTAAAGACATGGGTGTCAGTGTTGAAGTCGAGAAAGATCATGTGATCATTAAAAAAGGTCAAAATCTCAAACCAGTGGATGTGAAAACACTTCCTTATCCTGGGTTTGCAACGGATCTTCAACAACCACTCACAACCTTACTTACACAAGCCCATGGTGAATCCATTGTGAATGAAACCATCTACACTGAACGCTTTAAACACTGCTTAGAACTGCAACGCTTAGGAGCAAACATTACCTTATCTCCAGCAACCTCTACCATTAAAGGATCCACACCTTTATTTGGCGATCATGTCACCGCAACAGATTTACGTTGTGGAGCATCACTAGTAGTAGCGGGATTGATTGCGCAAGGAACAACCACCATCCATGATGTGTATCACATTGATCGAGGGTACGATGAACTTGATCAAAAACTCATTGCGCTAGGAGCAAAGATCACTCGTGTAGATCTAGAATAAATCAGTCTAATATTCAATACTATTATGATGTGGATACTTGTATCTGATTCATAAAGATGTTATTATAGTCAAGCAAAACTTACTTTGATAATCCATAAATTATCAAGGCGGAAGGAGAACACATGAAAAACGGAATTCATCCTGTGCTAAACAAGATTAACGTGGTTTGCCAATCATGTGGAGCAGAATTTGAATCATTATCAACAGCGAAGCAAATTCGTGTTGATACTTGCTCAAACTGTCATCCATTTTATACTGGTAAACAACGCTTCGCGCAAGCAGCTGGACGTGTAGAACGCTTCAACAAAAAAATACGGCATCAAATAAGGGTAACACCCTTATTTTTTGTGTATAATGAAAGAGAAGTTTAGAGGGGTTAAGCTATGATGTATCATCAATATAAAGCAGGTTGGTTAGAAGTCATCTCAGGATGCATGTTTGCGGGAAAGACTGAAGAATTGATTCGAAGAATCAATGTCTTAAGCTATGCTAAAAAGAATATAAAAGTGTTTAAACCAGCGATTGATAATCGCTATTCTAATACAAAAGTCGTTTCTCATGCGGGAAGCAGTGTGGATTCCATTGTAGTGGCCAACGCTCGAGATATCCTTAACCATGTCGATGAAAAAGTGGATGTCGTGGCTATAGATGAGGTTCAATTCTTTGATAAAGACATTGTGGCAGTCTGTGATCAACTCGCTAATGAAGGAAAACGTGTCATGGTTGCAGGACTTGACATGGATTTTAGAGGTGAACCATTCAATGTCATGCCAATCCTTATTACCAGTGCGGAGTTTGTTACGAAACTGACTGCGGTATGTACCACCTGTGGTGCACCAGCAACCCGTACTCAACGATTAGTTAATGGGGAAGCTGCCTCATATCATGACCCTATTATTTTAGTGGGCGCATCAGAAAGCTATGAAGCTCGCTGTCGTCACTGCCATCTTGTGAAGGGCAAACCTACACTTTAGATGAGATCAATTTCATTAAAAAAATACCTTGCACCCGCAAGGTTTTATAAGCGTATGGCCATCGTAGGCTTACCAATCATGATCCAACAAATGCTCAATTCCATTATGGGGATTGTGGATTCCATTATGGTATCCAGTATCAATGGTGTGAGTGCTGTAGGAAATGCCACTCAAATTGAAAACTTGATGATGACCATCTCTTTTGGGGCTGCCTCAGGAGCAAGCATCTTTATTGCCCAATACTTTGGGTCTAAAGATGAGGTTCATCAACGTAAGTCTTTCTTTGTGGGGATTGGGTTTACTTTGCTTATCGCTTTAGGCATGCTCACATTAGCCACTTTCTTTCCAAGGGAACTCATGGGATTCTTCATTGACGATGTCACGGTGATCGAGAACTCACTTGTGTATCTTGATGTGGTGAAGTGGTCCTATATTCCTTTTGTGATCACCATGATGTTCAGTTTTGCGTATCGCTCCATTCAAAAAACAATGGTATCATTAGGCATTGGTATCATTGCGATGATTACTAATGTTGTCTTAAACGCGATACTCATATTTGGTTTGTTTGGTTTTCCAACCTTAGGAATTCAAGGTGCTGCCATCGCAACCCTTATTGCTCATACCTTAAGTGCTATCCTTCATGTGATTTACGCACGACTCACTCATCAACCTTTTTTCAGTTTAGAAGTTAAAAACATGCTTGTGGAATCACCATTAGTGAAAAAGATTTCCTCAAGAGCGATTCCACTCATGTTCAATGAATTGTTCTTTGGGGTAGGGATGACCTTGTTCATTCGTTTTTATGGAATGTATGGACCAGAAAGTTTAGAAAGCTACTATGTGGCGAACCAACTTTCAATGTTCTTCTTCTTTGCGATTATGGGTGTTAATGCGGCTTCTTCAGCCATCCTAGGCGCGATTTTAGGAGAAGGAAAACTGGAGGAAGCCAAAGTCACGATGCACTACTTTTATGGTGTAGGTGTCTTTCTTGCAGTCAGTTTAAGTTTACTGGTACTCATACTAGCTCCATGGTTAGTCAGTTTATATGGCAGTGGAGTTGGACAACCTCAATTAGCGGTGCTCATCTTAAGAGTATTATCATTAAGATTGTCCTTAAGAGTGTTCAATGTGCTTATCTTTTCAGCCCTTCGAGCAGGGGGAGATGCGAAGTTCCTTACTTGGTTGGATGCTGGTTTAGTGTGGGGCATTGGACTTCCTTTAACTGCTTTCCTTGTCTTAGTCGTGAAAGTAGAATCCTTGGCTGTTGTGTTATTGTTAGTTCAAATTGAACAAGTTGTACGGGTCGTGATAGGATTAATGAGAGTATCACAAGGCCGATGGTTAATGAATTTAACCCGTTAGGAGAGTGACTATGAATATATTTATGAATCGTTGTCAGAAAGTAGTTGATCGCTATCATACCTTGGATGCGTTACTTCAAGATCCAGCAACCCTTTCTGATCCCAAGAAATTAGCAAAATACGCCAAAGAGCAATCCACACTTCAAGAAGTTGTGGATACGTTTAATCAATACCAAGGAGCCCTTGAACATTTTAATCAAGCACAATCATTGTTAAATGAAAAAGATGCTGATTTGAAAGCCATGGCTGAAATGGAGATTGAAGAACTTCAACCACAACTTGAAGAACTTGAAGCCAAACTTCAAGTCTTGTTGCTTCCTAAAGATCCAGACGATGACAAAAACGTCATCATGGAAATACGTGGAGCTGCAGGAGGCGATGAAGGAAACATCTTTGCGGGTGATTTGTATCGTATGTATGCAAAGTATGCGGAAATTAAAGGGTGGAAAGTTGAAGTATTAGAAGCCACAGTAGCTGAAGCTGGAGGATATACTTTCATTTCTTTTGTGATTAAGGGAGCGGATGTTTATCGATTCTTAAAGTTTGAATCTGGTGCTCATCGTGTTCAACGTGTTCCTAAAACGGAAACACAAGGAAGAATCCATACTTCAACTGCAACAGTTTTAGCAATGGCAGAGGTAGAAGCTGAAGACTTTGAACTTAATGATAATGATTTAGTGGTTGAAACTCATCGCTCTTCTGGTGCAGGGGGGCAATCTGTTAATAAGACCGACTCTGCCGTGCGTGTCACGCACGTTCCTACCGGTATCACGGTGAACATGCAAGAAGGTCGTTCACAACATGATAACCGAGATAAAGCGTTAAAGATTATTCGTGCCCGAGTATATGAAGCACATATGGAAAAAATTGAAGAAGAAAAAGGTAAAGAACGTCAATCTAAGATTGGACGTGGAAGTCGCTCAGAAAAGATTAGAACGTATAATTATCCACAAAACCGTTTAACTGATCATCGTATTGGATTTACTTTAGTTCAACTTGATCGTGTGATGGAAGGCAAACTGGATGATGTATTTGAAGCCTTATTGGCCTATGAACAACACATGAAATTGGAACAGCCTCTTGATGACAACCTTTAATCAAGCACTAAAACAAGCGACACAAAAAGCCAGGGATGACTTCGATGCCTTGGTTTTTAAGCGTTATCTTGTGGAGTTGTGTGCTGAGGAGTCCATTGATTTATATCTACGCATGTCTGAAGAAATGCCAGTACATCTTTTCCAAACCTTTAATGAAGGTGTTGAAGACTTACTGCAAGATAAGCCATTGGCACATGTGTTAGGGTATGAATGGTTTTATGGTCGCAAATTTAAAGTGAATCATGATGTTTTAATTCCTCGTCCCGAAACAGAGGAACTTGTTGTCCATGTGATGGATCGTGTTGAAACGTTATTTGATCACTCTACACTTAAAATAGCGGATGTGGCTTGTGGTAGTGGGATTATTGGGTGCACTCTTAAAGCTGAAATGGTAGAGTGTTCAGTGACATGCACAGATATTTCAGAGCCTGCTTTAAAAGTGGCTCAAGAGAATGCGAACACATTAGGCCTTGAGATCACATTCAAACAAGGAAACATGTTAGAACCAATTCAGAATGAAGAATGGGATGTGATTGTGTGCAATCCTCCTTACATTGAACAAGATGAAACCTTAGAAAACAGTGTTAAGGATTATGAACCTCATTTAGCTTTATTTGGAGGACACGATGGTCTCGATCTTTATCGTCTCTTTCTTGATCAACTCCAACAAATGAAGCTCAAGAAAACCCTTATTGCCTTTGAAATGGGACACCAACAACGTCATTCTATTACCCAGGAAATATTAAAGCGATTTCCAATGGTTACTGTAGAATGTGAACTTGATTTAAACGGCAAGGAGAGAATGCTCTTTTTTGTCATCGAGAAACCGTGAGGTTTCTTTTCTTTATCCTTCATTAGAAGGGTTGCTGTGATAAAATAGAAGATAGGAGAAATGATATGAACCCATTAAAAATTGCGATTGCGACTGATCATGGCGCATTTCATCACAAAGAAGCATTGAAAGAGCATTTATTGGCTCAAGGTTATGATGTGGTGGATTTTGGATGTTTTGATGAATCCAGTGTGGATTATCCTGACACCATTTATCCTGCAGCCGTGGCTGTTTCCAATAAGGAAGTGGATGCTGGCATTATCTTTTGTGGCACAGGCATTGGAGCAAGCATTGTGGCTAATAAGGTAAAAGGCATAAGATGTGCCTTGATTCATAGTGTCTGGTTAGCTCAAGTGACCAAAGAACATAATAATTCCAATATGATTGCGATGGGAGGACGTGTGGTGGACATCCCTACAGCACTTGAGTGTGCTGACATGTGGTTAAAGACCTCCTTCTCACAAGAAGAACGTCATCAAAATCGTATTGATAAAATGATGGTATTGGAGGATTAAAATGAAAGATCACTTAATTGAGTCTTTAATTCAAAAGGAACATCATCGTCAATCCAACACCATCGAGCTCATTGCGTCAGAGAATTTTGTTTCTAATGATGTGCTGCAAGCGGCCGGTTCTATCCTAACCAACAAGTATGCGGAAGGATATCCTCATAAACGCTATTATGGAGGTTGTGATGTGGTGGACGAAGTTGAAAATCTAGCACGTAATCGTTGCATCGAGTTGTTTGGGGCAGAACATGCCAATGTGCAACCTCACAGTGGTTCAACCGCTAACATGGCTGTTTACATGAGTGTGGTGAAACCAGGTGAAGTCATTCTAGGTATGGATCTAAAAGCAGGAGGGCATTTGACTCACGGTCATCCACTGAGTTTCAGTGGACAACTGTATCAGTTTGTCTCTTATGGTGTTGATCCTATCACACACCGTATTGACTATGATGATGTGGCTCGTTTAGCACATTTACACAAACCTAAACTGATTGTGGCTGGAGCAAGTGCGTATTCACGACACATTGACTTTGAACGCTTCAGAACGATTTGTGATGAAGTTGGGGCATATCTTATGGTAGACATGGCTCATGTGGCCGGTTTAGTGGCTGCAAAGCTTCATCCTGATCCTATTCCTTATGCAGATTTTGTCACTTCCACAACCCATAAGACACTGCGAGGACCTCGTGGTGGACTCATCTTATGTAAGAAAGAACATGCTGCATTATTGGATAGAGAAGTGTTTCCTGGAGTTCAAGGGGGACCACTCATGCACATTATTGCAGCAAAAGCAGTAGCATTTCATGAGGCGTTACAACCATCATTTGTGGAGTATCAAAAGCAGGTGATTAAAAATGCTCATGTGTTTGCGAAGACGCTCATGGAACATGGAGTTAAAGTCATTACCGATGGAACTGATAATCACTTAGTACTCTTTGATGCAAAGACCAGTTTTGATGTGAGTGGTAAAGAAGCTCAAATTCGTTTAGAAGACATGGGTATCACCACCAACAAGAACACCGTTCCTTTTGATCCTCTTCCACCTTTTGTTACTTCAGGTATTCGCATTGGAACACCAGCGATGACAACCAAAGGGTATAAGGAAGATGATTTCATTAAGATTGCGAAATGGATTGTGATGATCCTTAAGGCAAAACAAGAAGATGATTTAAGTGATTTAAAAGTAGAGATTCAAACATTCATTCAAACAAAGGAGAAAGAACATGCTGACCGTACTTAACCACCCCCTGATTACTCATAAACTCACTGTGATGAGATCCATTAACACTGGAACCAAGGATTTCCGTGAAAATCTAGATGAAGTTGCAGGACTTATGGCCTATGAAATTTCTCGTGATTTACCATTATCAAAGGTACGTATTGAGACTCCAATGCAGATAACTGAAAGCTATGAGTTAGCTAAGTCAGTTGTACTTATTCCAATTCTAAGAGCTGGACTAGGCATGGTGGATGGGATTCTTAATCTTATTCCTACAGCAAAAGTAGGGCATGTTGGGTTATATCGTAATGAAGAAACGTTAGAACCTCAACAATATTATGCAAAGTTTCCACCTAATCTTGCGGATTCTGTGGTGATGGTGCTTGACCCGATGCTTGCGACAGGGGGTAGCGCTTCTGCAGCCATTACCATCCTTAAAGAAAAAGGAGCAAAAACCATTAAACTTGTGTGTTTAGTGGGTGTTCCTGAAGGTGTTGCTCGTATTGAGAAAGATCATCCTGATGTTGATATCGTTTTAGCAGCGCTAGATGAAAAACTTAATGAGATTGGTTATATTGTCCCAGGATTGGGAGATGCTGGAGATCGCATCTTTGGAA
>JAJOHZ010000028.1 GCA_021209625.1 Erysipelotrichaceae bacterium
GAAGCAATGGAGGGAAATGTATGCCTTTTGAACTCATAAGACAAGACATTACTCAACTGGACGTTGATGTAATTGTAAATGCTGTCAACAGTGATTTGAGTTTAGGTCGTGGTGTGGATTATCGTATACAAGATCAAGCAGGAGATTATTTAAGGGAAACACTATCACATTTAACCTTTCATCATCCAAATGACATTTTAGTAACTCCTGGCTTTGACTTAAACACAAGATTAATTTATCATACTCAAACTCCACAGTGGCAAGGTGGATTTAATCAAGAAATGGATGAACTGATCAAAGTCTATGAGCGATGTCTTTATAAAGCAGTTGAGATGAACCAAGAAAGCATTGCTTTTCCTCTATTATCCTCAGGTCATCATCGATTCCCAAAAGAAAAAGCCATTCAAATTGCCATGTCAACCATTCAACGCTTTGTTTTAAGGCATGACATTTTAGTGTATCTCGTGCTTTATGATGAAACAGCTTACTTCATTTCTCAGAAACTCAATATGCTAGTTAAGAATTATATCCATGATCGTTTAGAAGAACCCGAAATGAATTTAAGAGAAATGAGGGTTAATCTTGCCCATCGTGATGAACTAAGAACACGGCGATCTTATTCTAGAATTGAATCACTTGATGACCTGCTTGAACACATGGAAGAAACATTTACCCAAAGACTGTTACGACTCATTGATGAGCGGCAAATGATTGATTCACATGTGTATCGGGCTGCCAACATTGATCGTCGATTATTTTCAAAAATCAGAAACAACATTCATTATCAACCAAGTAAACCAACCGTATGTGCCTTTGCGATTGCGCTTAAACTGAATTTAGATGAAACCAAGGATTTGCTTCAAAGTGCAGGATATAGTTTATCTTCGTCACAACGATTTGATTTAATCATTGAATATTGCATCCGTTATAAGAAATACAGTGTCTTCGAGGTCAATGAAGTTTTGTTTGATTTTCAACAACCTCTTCTTGGATCATAAAAGTGTCGCCTAACAAGCGACCTTTCTTTTGTTGTTGTGATGTAAGATGGTTTTATCAAGGAGGTCGTTATGACAAATCGAAGTGAAATTATCTTTATATTAGATCGCAGTGGTTCAATGCATGGTTTGGAGGAAGATACCATTTGGAGGGTTTAATTCACTCATTGACAAACAAAAGAAAATGGACAGTCCATGTCATGTGACCACAGTTCTGTTTGATGATCAAATCGAAGTACTTCATCGTCATGTGGATATTCAAAAACTCAATCCAATGACAAAGGATGACTATCATGTTAGAGGTTCAACAGCACTTTTAGATGCGGTAGGGCACACTATTTTAAACATTGATATTGCCCAAAGAGAGTGCCCATCTCATTTAAGAGCTGAAGAAGTGATGATAGTGATTACCACAGATGGATGTGAGAATGCCAGTACTCATTTTACTCATGAGCAAGTGAAACAACTCATTGAGCGACAAAAAATGCTTTACAATTGGGAGTTTATTTTCTTAGGTGCCAACATGGATGCGTTAAGCCAAGCTGAATCCTTTGGAATTCACAGAGATAAAGCCGTGCGTTTTCACAGTGATAAGCAAGGAACTTCCCTCAATTATGATGTGCTTAATGATGCAATTAGAATGAAGCGTCAAAAGCAAACCGTAACCAAAGACTGGAAAAGTCGAATTGAGAAAGATTATAATGATCGTAAGTAATGGATGAGTGATCAAGTTAAACATTTGGTAGCGCAGGGAGTAAAGCTCCCTTTTTTTGGTTTAAGTCATGATTTATTTGAATGAGAGATTAAAAACCAATGTATTAGCGCATAAATTGAAAAACAACTTTAGAAAAATGGTGACATTCGCTATAATATTAAAAGGTACATTCTATGAACAACGTTATCGCTAGGTTAAAACAAAATCAGTATCTCAAATCAGCAGTGAATGCGAACATGTCACGACTATACTATTTGTCCTTACTGATGATTCCAATCAGTGTAATCCACATTGTGACATTCACCTTTTTTGTCGTACCAGAAACACAGGAAGCCACATGGTGGCGAATGGGTATCATTCTTCTACACAGTTTAATGGTTGCGATGAGCAGTATCATCAGTTTTTTAATTTTCTGGATTGATAATTATGAGCGAGAACTAATAAGACTCAAGTTTATGATTCAAATCTTCAGTACCATCGTGGTCATGGTTTTAGGAGTTGGGATAGCGGTTGTTGATCAATGGATTACAACCAGTATTTCACCATTCATCATTGTTTCCATCATAATTGCTTTGGTGGTGCTCATGCACCCCCTTGTTAGCACCATTATTTATATTGGTCTTTTTGCCGTATTTATATTTACCATGCCATTGATCATCACTGATTCACTCATTTTGACTTCAACGATTATGAATGGGATCACTGTCGTCATGATGGCGGTAGGACTGTCTAACATCATGTGGTATTACTACACTAAAAATGAAAAGCAAAAACGTGTGATTGAAATACAAAATGCTAACTTAGAAGAACAAAAACAAGAATTAGAACAGCTGAACTATCGCTTATCTGTATTAGCATCCATGGACAGTATGACTCAACTTTTAAACCGACGCGAGTTTGAAAACCAAGTGAATGCAGAACTCAGTGTATTCAAAGATGATGTTTTATCTTCCAGTATGATGATTGCGGATATTGATCATTTTAAACGAGTCAATGATCAATATGGGCATCCAGTTGGGGATGAATTGTTGAAACAGTTTTCTTTATTACTTAAAGCGGTGTTACGAGACAAGGATTTAATTGCTCGATGGGGTGGGGAAGAGTTTGTGGTTATGCTACATCAAGCTAATCCAAATGAAGCCTATAAGATTGCTGAGCGTCTGCGCAGAACCATTGAATCCACTACCTTTCAAATCAATCAACATCACATTCACATCACAGTTAGCTTTGGCATTGCACCACTGAACACAAGTGAAGAAGAGCCACTTTACACCAGTTACTTAAGAGCGGACAAAGCACTTTATCAAGCGAAGGAAAGTGGTCGAAATAAGACCATTATCTTCACACAATTAGGAGGAAAAGATGTCAAACCTGCTTAAGAAAATGCATTATAAACCAATGTGGCCACTTCATGTGATTCACTGTCCAAGTGAGTTGGTTGAAATCCTTAACGAAGCTATAGAACATCATCCATATGAATCAACACTCAGTTCAAATATGCAGTTTGCTTTGGTGTTTATCTTGAATCAAAATCAGGTTAACACTGTGATGCCAGAGATTTTCACATCATTAGCAACGGATGCATATTTATGGATTGCTTATCCTAAAAAGACTTCAAAGAAGTTCAAGACAGACTTAACACGAGATCATGGTTGGGATCATTTTGGCCAGTATGGTTTTGAACCTGTGAGTTTAATCTCACTCAATGATGATTTTTCGATTTTTCGTTTTCGACATGTATCCAACATAAAAACAATGATTCGATCTGAGAAAATGAAATTGACTTCACCAAAATAAAGGCAAGGAAAGGTTAAAATTTCCTTTTTTTGGTATACCATTGGAATTGTCAACGTACTCTATGGTATTCTACTGATAAACATAGGGGTGCTTATGAATCAAAAACCAACAACTTTGTCATTTTTAAAAGACGTTTTAATTTGCTCATTAGGAGCTTTTGGAGGACCAGAAGCTCATTATGGTGTTTTTACTCAACAGATGGTACTTAAGAAACATTATTTAAGTGAAGAAGAATTACTCGAACTTATTGCCTTGACACAAGTTTTACCAGGTCCAAGTAGTACACAAACCATCATTGCGATCGGCCATAAAGTAGGGGGACCTTGGTTGGGTTTCCTGACTTTACTAGTATGGGCACTTCCGATTGTCAGCTTCATGACGTTGTTGTCTTTCATGTTTGAGGTTCTAGATAATAACAACATTTCAACTGAAATAGTTCGATATGTGGGTGCAATGGCAGTAGGGTTTATTTTAATAGCAGCCATCAAAATATCAAAAAAGGTCATTAAAGATAAGTTTACCATTGGATTATTACTGCTCAGCGCAATAACCACTTATTTCATTCGACAAGCTTGGATCTACCCAGTGCTTCTGTTTATTGGAGGAAGCTTAAGCATCCTAACTCATCATCGTAAAGTCATTTGGAATAAGATAACGTTGATACCACCTTGGGTGTATTTATGGTTATTCTTATTTTTTGCGGTAGGAAACCTCATTGGTGCAACCTTGTTTCCTCATCCATTAATCATTTTGTTTGAGAAGTTTTATCGCTACGGTTATCTCGTCATTGGGGGAGGACAGGTGGTCATCCCACTCATGTACAGTGAACTTGTGGAAATCTTTCAGTACATGAGCAGTCAAGAGTTTCTAGTAGGGTATGGGTTTGTGCAAGGAATGCCAGGACCCATGTTTAGTTTCACAGCCTTTGTAGGTGGATTAGCCTTAAGAGATCAAGGAACCTTCATTCAAACCCTTGGTGGATTCATTTCAGCTTTAGGCATTTTCTTACCAGGAACATTACTCATTTACTTCATTTATCCAATATGGGAGCAAGTTAAAAAGATTGATGCGATACAAGTTTCATTGAAAGGCATCCTTGCGATTGCGGGTGGATTCATTGTAATCGCAGCTGTGATTTTGCTTCAACGAATTAATTTAGATTTGATCAATGTGTTTGTCCTTGTGCTTACTTCAATCTTGCTTTGGACAAATAAGGTTCCTGCCCCACTTATTGTGTTTTCTGTTTTACTTCTAGGAATCCTTGGATAATAAATCACCCTCTAGAAAGTCTGGAGGGTTTTTCTTTCCTTTGGTATACTTGAATCATGAAACATTATACTTATATTAGACAAGAACCCATTACACTAGGATGGTCCCATGATTTAAAGTTTAAAGCGACCACAAAGGATGCTGTACATTTTATTCGTATAAGCTCGATCAAACAACTAAATGAAGAACAAGTACGATTTAGTGTGATGAAACAACTCTTTGAGTTGGGATGTCCAATTCAAAAACCTCTATGTTTTGAAGTGAAAGATGAATCCATCATACAAACCTTTCAATGGATCGAAGGAGATAGTTGTGAAGACACCATCAATCAATATGATGAAAAAACGCAATATCAATTGGGAGTTCAAGCTGGGAAAATATTAAAAGTCATTCATAGCATCCCTTCAAAGAGTAATGAGGATATGGCTTTTAAGCTAAAGATAAAAGCGGAAAAGAAAATTGCAGCTTACATCAACAGTGGTATACAACTTAAACATGAAACACTGTTCTTAAAATGGGTAGAAGAGGGGCTATCTCATTTAGGAACACTTCACTCCACCTTCCAACATGGGGATTATCATGTGGGTAACATGTTAATCAAAGATAAAGACTTGCTTGTGATTGATTTTAATCGCTCCAGTGAAGGTGATCCTTGGCAAGAATTTGATCGCATCCCATTTTCAGTACGCCACAGTCCATCATTCAGTAAAGGGCAAATAGTAGGGTATTTTGATGGTCAACCACCTAAAGCCTTTTATCAACGATTAAAGTTGTATTGTGCAATAAACACCCTCAGTTCCATCCCATGGGCCATCAATTACTCAATGAAGGATGTTAAAATCATGCAAAGCATCGCAGAAGACATTGCTTCATGGTATCAAGACGATGAATGGGTTCCTACTTGGATGAAATAAAGTGTTTTAAACCCACACAAAATCAAAGTGTGATAGACTAAAATAAAGGAGTATGTTATGAATCAACGTGAACTATTTAAAGCTCGTTTTGAACATCATCCCCATCGCCATCCTAATCTAGCATGGGAACAATTTGAATCCTTAATGACACCACAGTTATGGGATATCATGAATTACATGGAAGAGAGCGGTGGTGAACCCGATGTTTTCGTCGATCAAGACCGTATTTTTGTGGTTGACATGAGTAAAGAATCACCTTCAGGAAGACGTAACTGTTGCTACGATCAAAAAGCAAGAGAGGGAAGAAAGAAATTTCCTTCTCAAACTTCTGCGTGGGAAGATGCATTAAGTCATGGACTCAAACTTGTGGATGAAGCCATGTATTTAAGAATTAATCAGATAGAACATTTGGATCTTAAAACATCGTCATGGTTGGATACTCCTGAATCCATTCGACTTAAAGGTGGAGCACTCACAGGAGACACTCGTTTTGGACGCACTTTCATCTATCATAATGGTGCTGACTCCTATTATGGTGTTCGTGCCTATCGTGGATACTTTACGGTAAGTAACTAATGGAACTTCAAACACAAAGGCTTACTTTGCGAAGGTTTAAGCGTGAAGATGCCATCATGGTATCAAAACTATGCAACAACAAAGTCCTACATGAAATGACATTATCACTTCCTTTTCCTTATACTGAAACCATGGCTATAGAGTGGATTGATCGACACGTTGCTTGGTGGCAAAACAACGAACGTTATGAATGGGCTATAGTGCATTCTCAAACCAATCAACTCATGGGGGCCATTGGTTTAGGATTTCATTCAACCCATAATCATGGAGAATTAGGATATTGGATAGGAGAACCCTTTTGGAATCAAGGTTATGCAAGTGAAGCAGCACAAGCAGTGATACAATGGGCATTTGAAAAGAAAGATTATCACCGTGTGTTTGCACGTCACTTCCTTTTTAATCCAGCATCACGAATTGTCATGGAAAAAGCAGGCATGACTTATGAGGGAAGACAGATTGAACATATGTACAAAAATGGGCGCTATCATACATTGGACGTATGCAGTATCATTAATCCTCACCATTCAAAAGAGAACTAAATATGAAAAAAATCATTAGATATGGTTTAAGTGGGTTCTTATTAATGAGTCTATTGCTCATTACAGGTGCTTATCAAATATCCTATCAACCAACCCAAGAAGCGCTAGAAGCATACAAAAACGCAACACCCACCTCTTTTGGATATGAATACAACGTGTCATCATCCAACCACCTCATTTTCTATCCTGGAGGGCTTGTTTCTCCTCTTGCCTATGCACCTTTAGCCTACGAATTATCACTCAAAGGATTTCGTGTCAGTGTTGTGGAAGTGTTTCTCAACTTAGCTATTACCATGCCTAATGCATTAAAGGGTGTGGATACATCCTTAAGTCAAAGAGTTGTTCTTATGGGGCATTCATTAGGAGGAGTTGCTGCTTCTATTGCAATGAGAACAACAGAAGTAGATGGTCTTATCCTTTTAGGTTCTTATCCACTGGATACTAATCAAATCATAGGAAATCCTGTTTACTTAAGTATATTAGGTTCAGAAGATGGTCTATTGAATCAAGAAGCGTATGATAATGCTATAAAAGGCTTAAACATCAAAGAAGTAATCATTGAAGGGGGGAATCATGCTCAGTTTGGATCCTATGGTTCACAACGTGATGATTTAGAAGCGACGATTAGCGAAAAGATGCAAAGAGAACACATCATCGAAGCCATCATGGAATGGTTTTACAATTAAACTCACAAAGGAGCAATCATGATTTACTTTGCTTATGGATCAAATCACAACCTTACACAAATCAAACAACGATGTCCAGATGTTAAAGTAATTGGACACAGTGTACTCAGTGATGTACAACTGATTTTTATTGGGGATAAAAACATGAAGCCTATGCTTCCTTAGCTATGAAAGAAGGAGCAGAAACACCCATCACATTGTATGAACTCAGTGAATCTGACCTTAAGTCATTGGATCATTATGAAGGGGTTGAACATGCTCTTTATCGTAAGGAGAAATGGCCTATTCGCTTCAATGGTCAACGTATTGAAGGAATGATTTATCTTAAAACATCTGGGGTCTATCATACACCAAGTGAAGCTTATTTAAAGAAAATCATGGATGGATACAAGGATCAAGGATTTGATTTAAAGGCAATCTATATTGCTTTGGATTTAAGTGAAAAACATGAAGGTCAACCATGTCTAAACAAGATTTAATGCTTAGACCATTTCAAAACAGTGATTATGAGGCCTACAAATGGGTTCATGATCATCAACTTCCTTCCGTGAATGAATTCGATGAAGGCTACTTTTTCTCTGAAACCATCACTCCTCGCTTTTTTCAAACCATGGTTACCATGCATGAATCATTAAGAGAGGATCAAGATGCTTATATTTATGGTGCTTTTAATGAGTTGAATCAATTGGTGGGCATCATTGAACTCATCACCATAAGTGATGATTATCGCAAAGCTGAAGTGAAACTAAGAGTCTTTAATCTCTATTTTAATCAGGGATATGGAAAAGCCATGATCAAGAAGATCTTCAATGAAGCTCAATCAATAGGGTATACTCACTTGGTGGCTCATTGTCCACTTCATCATAATGTGGCTCATCAATTGTTTATATCGTGTGGTTTTAAAGATGAAGGTGCACAGCTTGTTCAAGAGTGTGATCAGATTTGTTGGCCAACAAAACGTGTTTTCTCTGCCGTATTATAATGTAAGTAAAACTAAACAAAAAGTTTAGAGATTTGAAAAAAAGTATTGCATTGTCTTTGCCTTTCCTTTAAAATCATAACGTAATAGAAGTACACAGGGTTCTGTGCTATTGCAACCAATTTTGTTGAATTGACCGACACACCAGTGTCTTAAACGGCCAAACGGACAGCCAGGTCAAAAGCCGAATTGCGATTGTAAATCGTGTTGATTGATGCGCAAGCATCAAAGATGTTTCTTCTCAACATGAGCACCCCAGACCTTGGTTTGGCTCCCTCAAAAAATAAGTAGGCCTTATTGCGTCAACTTTGTTGTGAAGACCATCAAAAGGTCTTTTTTTTAATGCAAGGAGCACTTATGAGCAAACTAAAACTGTATGGATTCAATAATCTTACTAAAACCTTATCCTTCAATATCTTTGATATTGCTTATGTTGAAAACGAAAAACAACGTCAAGACTATGTGGCTTACATCGACGAGCAATACAATGCTCATCGTTTAACCTCAATTCTTGTGGATGTCACCCATATGATTGGAGCAAGTGTGCTCAACATCTCTAAACAAGATTATGATCCTCAAGGGGCGAGTGTCACTTTGCTTATTTCTGAAGAACCATTAGAAGAAGGACAACTTGATCCATCGTGTTCAGTGGACCCTCAGTTCATCAAAAAAGAAAGTGTGGCAGGTCATTTGGATAAATCTCATGTAACCGTTCATACTTATCCTGAATATCACCCAGATTTAAATATCGCAACCTTTAGAGTGGACATTGATGTCTCTACATGTGGAAAAATTTCACCACTTAATGCTCTTAATTACTTAATCAATTCTTTTGACTCCGATATCATTACCTTGGATTATCGTGTTCGTGGATTTACACGAGATGAAGAAGGAAAGAAACTCTTCATTGATCATCCTATTACCAGCATTCAAGACTACATTGAACCAGTGGTTCTTGAACGCTACGATGCGGTAGACATTAACGTTTATCAATCCAATATCTTCCATACTAAAATGATTCTTTCAGATGTGCAATTAGCCAACTACTTGTTTGCATCATCACCTCAATCCTATACCCCTAAACAAAAACTTGAAATCACTCGTCGTTTACGTCAAGAGATGATTGAAATTTATTCATCATCCAATGTCTTTGATCATGAGTAAAACACCTTTATTGGATGGACTCAAACGTTATGCGAAAAAGCGTGTCGTTGCGTTTGATGTTCCAGGTCATAAACAAGGTAAAGGGGATAAAACCCTCATTGATGTGTTTGGTGCTCAAAGCATTCAATATGATTTTAATTCGTCGTTTCATCTCGATAACTTAGGTAATCCTAGTGGCATTATTCATGAAGCTCACCAATTAGCAGCAAAAGCATTCAATGCGAAACATGCGTTCTTTATGGTGAATGGAACCTCTATGGCAGTCATGGTCATGATTTTAGCAAGCCTTAAAGAAGGTGAAAGCATCATCATGCCACGTAATGTGCATAAATCAGCACTTAATGCCTTGATTTTAGGTGGAGCTCATCCGATTTATGTGAATCCTCAAATGGATAAACAGTTGGGCATTTCCTGTGCGATGGATGCGGATGATGTGATCAATACCATTCAAGAAAACCCTCATGCGAAAGCAGTCTTCATTAATAACCCCACCTATTATGGACTAGTCACAGACCTTCAAAAGATTGTTGATGTCGCTCATCACTATGGGATGAAAGTGTTAGTGGATGAAGCCCATGGCGCACATTTCAGTTTTCATGAAGATTTACCTGTTAGTGCAATGGATGCGAACGCGGACATGAGCAGTGTCTCGCTTCATAAAACTGGTGGATCACTTACTCAATCTTCGCTTTTATTGTGTAATGAATCCATGGATTATCATCATGTCTTACAAACCATCAATTTACTTCAAACCACCTCTCCTTCCTATTTGCTTATGGCGTCATTGGATGTTGCACGAGCTAAACTGCAAGATGAAGGACATGAAATGTTCACCAAAATCATGGAATTATCCAATTATGCTCGTCATGAGATCAATGCCATGGGTGGATACATTGCCTTTGGACCCGATCGTATTGGTCAACTTGGTATCTTTGGATTTGATCATACAAAACTGAGCATTCACACTCAGGGGATAGGATTAAGTGGTAAGAAGGTGTACGATATACTTAGAGATGAATATGGTATTCAACTTGAATTTGGTGATGTTTCTAACGTTTTGGCTATTATTTCAGTAGGAGATCGCTCTTTAGAGATAGAACGTCTTCTTGCGGCTTTACAAGACATTAAGGAGCGGTATGCTCAAGAGGGACACTCTCAATCGATTCAAGAATTCATTCAACCACAGGTTCAATTAAGCCCAAAACAAGCGTATAGCCGTGAGTCAGAGATGGTTGACTTCTCACAGTCATATGGACGTATCAGTGCTGAGATGATTATGGCTTATCCTCCAGGAATTCCTATACTTTCTTATGGAGAAGTCATCACTCAAGCCATCTTGGATTACATCAGTTTTGGATTAAGTAATGATCAGTTTTTAATGGGATCACATGATCCCACATTCACAACACTTAAAGTCGTTAAGGAGGACTAATGGAACTTTGGTACACCGAGCAACAAACAGAACATGTGCGTTTCTCTATTAAAATAAAACAACATCTTTTTTCATCACACAGTGGTTTCCAACAAGTGGATGTCTTTGATTCAGTGGAATTTGGAAAATTCTTAACCTTAGATGGATTAATGATGGTCACTGAAAAAGATGAATTCATCTATCATGACATGATTGTGCATGTTCCCATGGCCACCAATCCAAATATTAAGAAAGTCTTAGTCATTGGAGCAGGAGATGGTGGAACCGTGAGGGAACTCCTGCGTTATCCTCATCTTGAAACCATTGATATGGTTGAAATTGATAAGATGGTGGTGGATGTGAGCGTTGAATTCTTACCTCAAACCGCAAGTCAACTTTACGATGAAAAAGTCAATTTATACTTTGAAGATGGTTTAAAGTTTGTTCGCTCTAAAGTGAATGAATATGATTTGATCATTGTGGACTCCACCGATCCATTTGGACCAGGAGAAGGATTATTCACGAAAGAGTTTTATTCCAATTGCTACCGTGCTTTGAAAGCAGAAGGCATTCTTGTGAATCAACATGAATCACCTTACTATCCAGCTTTTGAGCGTAATATGCGTCGTGCACATCAACGCATTTCAGAAATTTTTGAAGTAGCTCAAGTGTATCAAGCCCATATTCCGACCTATCCTAGTGGACATTGGCTATTTGGGTACGCTTCTAAAGGCATTCAGCCCATCAATGAGCATGTGAATACTTGGAAAGATTATGGACTTAAAACTAAATATTACAATCCAGCCTTACACATCGGATGCTTTGCCTTACCAACATATGTGATTGAATCCCTTAAGGAGGAATACCATGATTAATGCGAAAGATGTGTTCATGGCATGTGAGTCAACTTATGATGAGGCTGACATCGTAATGTTTGGGGTTGATTTTGATGGAACATGCTCCTTTCGACCAGGAACACGCTTTGGCCCTAGTGCGATTAGAAAAGCATCTTATGGGGTTGAAACCTTCAGTTGGTCAACCCAACACGATTTAGAAGATTATAAAATCTTTGATCGTGGTGACTTAGGGTGTCCCATGGGAGACAATGTTGCGACTCAAATGATGATTAAAGAGACCACTCAAACCATCCTTAAAGATGGTAAAGTGCCATTCATGATTGGAGGAGAACATTCCATCACTTATCCTAGTGTTGAAGCAGTGCATGAAGTGTATCCAGATTTGGTGGTTATTCAATTGGATGCTCATGCGGATTTAAGAGAAACTTACATGAATAATCCACTTTCTCATGCGTGTGTGATGCATCGTGTTGTGAATCGTTTGGGATCAAAACGTTTAATTCAGTGGGGGATTCGCTCTGGCACCAAAGAAGAATATGCTTTTGCGAAGGAGCACACCATCTTACTTCCTGCCAGTGTTGAAGCTTTGAAGGAAACCATTGCTGTGTTGCACAATATTCCAATTTATCTTACGATAGATGTGGATGTGATTGATCCTAGTTTGCTTCCAGGTACAGGAACACCCGAACCTGGTGGAATTACGTATACCATGTTTGAAGAAGTGCTTCATGTGTTGAAAGCGTTGAATATTGTAGCTTTGGATGTGGTTGAGCTTTCTCCTGATTATGATCATCATGGAGTGAGCAGTGTTGTGGTTGCGAAAATGGTGCGTCAGTGCCTAATGATGATAGGAGAAAAACAATGAGCAAAAAAGTATACTTTACCTCTGAATCGGTGACAGAAGGTCATCCAGATAAAATTTGTGACCAAGTGTCTGATGCGGTGTTGGATGCGATTTTAAAAGAAGATCCAACGGCACGTGTGGCATGTGAAACAGCCATCACAACAGGACTTGTCTTGGTGATGGGAGAAATTACCACCTCCACTTATGTGGATATTCCAAAGATTGTTCGTCAAACGATTTTAAACATTGGGTATGATCGTGCTAAATATGGTTTTGATGCACATACATGTGGTGTAATAACATCCATTGATGAGCAATCCCCTGATATTGCCCAAGGGGTGGATCGTGCATATGATGCGCAAAGTGATTATGATCATGGAGCTGGTGACCAAGGGATGATGTATGGGTATGCGTGTGATGAAACACCTGAACTAATGCCTCTTCCTATTTCATTGGCACATAAACTTGCTCGTCAACTTTCACTCGTGAGAAAAGAAAAAGCATTGGATTACTTACGTCCTGATGGTAAGACTCAAGTGAGCGTGGAATATGTGGATGGAAAACCAACCCGTGTGGACACCATTGTGATTTCAACTCAACATGCTGAGCATGTGAGTCATGAGCAAATCGTCGCAGACATTAAGCAGTTTGTGATTGCCCCTGTGGTGGATGCAGCGCTTGTGGATGATGAAACCAAGTATTTCATTAACCCAACAGGTAAATTTGTGGTAGGTGGCCCTCAAGGTGACAGTGGACTTACAGGACGCAAAATCATTGTGGATACCTATGGTGGTATGGCACGACATGGTGGTGGCGCATTCTCAGGAAAAGATCCAACCAAAGTGGACCGTTCTGCAGCCTACGCAACACGTTATGTTGCGAAAAACATCGTTGCGGCTGGATTAGCTTCAAAATGTGAAGTTCAAGTGGCTTATGCGATTGGTGTTGCTCGTCCAGTTTCCATTTTTGTGGATACCTTTGGAACGGGTTTAGTGGCTGATGATGAACTTGCTCGAATTGTCGCAAAAGAGTTTGACTTGCGTCCTAAAGCAATCATTGACACGCTTCAACTTCGTCGTCCTCAATACCGTCAAGTGGCGGCTTATGGACACATGGGTAGAGAAGATGTGGATGTGGCATGGGAAAAAGTCAATCGTGTTAACGATTTAAGAAAATATCTGCCTAAATAGGGTATAATACAAAGAGAAAGGAAACTTTCTCTTTTATGTTCAATCAATTTAAAAAAGACATCTTTCCCCTTGCTTGGCCAATTTTCATTGAAATTGGGCTTTTCATGATTATGGGTAACATCGATGTCGTCATGTTGTCACGTGTTGGTGAAACCATTGTCAGTGCTGTGGGTAATGTCAATCAAATGTTCAACTTAGTGGCATTGATGTTCAGTGTTGTCACATCAGCCGCAGCAATTTTAATCTCACAAAGCATTGGAGCAAAGAAGACACATGACTTGCCAGTCATTGTCTCTTTAGCTTTTGTGTTAAACATGTCTTTAGCCTTTATTTTAGGACTTGCGGTGCTCTTTTTTGGAACATCGTTTTTGGCGCTCATCAATGTTCCTTTAGAATCCATTCAGGCTGGAAAAGGATACATGATGAGTCGTTGGTTCAACCTTGTTTGTTCATGCGGGAAGTTTGGTACTCACGACCACACTGCGATCACATAAACACACTAAAGAAGTGATGCAAATCTCAGTGTTGATGAATATTCTAAATATCATTGGTAA
>JAJOHZ010000027.1 GCA_021209625.1 Erysipelotrichaceae bacterium
CATTGAAATGGCTGTTGATGGGTTAATCCATAAGGTGATATATCTTAAGGATATTCCAAGTGAAGGCATACTTAAGTTTGAATGTCCACAACACTCACATCACATCATCATTTATCTTCCTTCAGATGCAACCCTACTCATTAGAAATGCACAATGTGATGCTCCACTTTATCCGATCAAGAAAAATGCCCAAGTGTTGTGGATGGGGGATTCCATCACACAAGGTTATGGTCCATTTCGTTCAGGTCATATGTATGTGAATGTGGCCAACCGAACCTTAAACTACAATGTGATTAATCAAGGGATTGGAGGATACGTTTATGATCCTTATATCATCATGCCAATGGTTGGATACACGCCTGATAAAATCATTATTTCTTTGGGTACCAATCAATATGAAAGTGATGACTTCAAACCGATAGAAATGTTTTACCAACGACTTCATGAGTTGTACCATGATGTTCCTGTCTTGTGTATCACTCCTATCTGGCGAGGTGATTCACCTCATGCATTTGAAGTAATGAATAAGTTCACTGAAAAACTGATGCAAATTGTAGCTCTTTATCCACATATTCATATCATTAATGGAATGAATCTTGTCCCTCATTGTTCAGAATACTTTATTGATGACTTGCATCCCAATGCATTAGGAAGCGAAATCTATGGAAGAAATCTTGTGTTAGCGATTCAGAACATTGGTTTTTGATGTCGGTGCACCAGATAGTGGAAATGCTATGAATCTATCACACCTTTACAATCAATTGAATCAACGTATACAAACCATTGATTTTAATGCGTTATACCCTGGATTTTCACCTTGTCCATTTGCACTCTATACAGACAGTGAATGTTTTTATGATGGAAACTATATTGATAAAACATGTCAATTCATAGGAAATACCACCATTGAATTTGAAGGTCAACACATCGCAATTTGGTACGTGGTGCATTCGATGGATGATTACGATCAACTCGCAGCATCCATCATCCATGAAATGTTTCATGCCTATCAAAACAGTCAACACGAAACGCGTTATCCCAATGAAATGAAGGCTTTAGTTGAATATCAATATCATGAGAAAAATCTAACGTTGAAGCTTAAAGAAGCAAACATCATGAAAGAATTGAGTCACAAGTATGATCATCAAATGTTTGATGATCTGCTCAGCATTCGCTTATTTAGACATCATCATTTCCCTTATGAAGTTGATTATGAAGCTCGTATAGAACAAATAGAAGGGACAGCACATTATGTTGAACTCAAAGCACTTGAACAACTCAACATGGATATCGCAAAAAACAAGTGGTTGGAGTTGTTTGAAAAGATTTCAAACCCAAAGTATTATTTTCCTATTCGAGTGATTTCCTACGGCATAGGGGCTGCTTTACTAAAGTGTTGTGAACACTTTTCATTGTCATCCTTTTCCTTTTCAAAGATTCCATTTTCAATTGAATTGATCAAGAATGTAACTTTTAAATCCATTGAAGTTGATTATGATTCAACTATCAGTGAATTGATAGCTGCTTATCATCAAGAAACAAAACAAATCATCGAAAAGACCATAAAGAAAAATGAATGTATTTTAAAAGGAGCTTTTCCGCTCATTAGTCTTAATATTTATAATGCAAGGTATGATCAAGGTTATGCCACTTCCACATATTTTGTGGCCTATATGGATCAAGGAGAATCAAAAGTACTCAATGGTGATTTTGTGATAAAACTTGAACAAATGACTATCAAGGAAGTGTATCGACAATAAAAAGGAGAAATGTATGTGGAAAGATTTAAGTTAACCATGGCAGAAAGCCTTTGAATTAGCATGGATATCGTTTAAAAAGGGAAGCATTCCCATTGGATGTGTGATTATTGATGAAAATGAAGAAGTCGTGGCTGAAGGTAGAAATCAAATCTATGATCAATGCAGTCAACATCCATTAGCCTTATCCATCATGGCTCACGCAGAAATGACAGCATTAAGTCAATTAAAAGTTGATGATCATCCAAATGTAAGAAAGTATACTTTATACACAACCATGGAACCTTGCCCAATGTGTTTTGGAACCTCTGTCATGATGAACATAAGAAACATTGTTTATGCAGCACATGATCGATTTGCAGGAGCAACAGTATTAAACTCATCGATGGATTACATCAAAGAAAAGAACATATTGATTACCTTTGCGGGAGATGAGCTAGAAGTGTTTCAACTTGTGCTTCAAACAGCATTTGAAGCACAAAGAAGACATCCTAGGATTCAGGCAATTTTAAGCGCATGGGCAATAAGCAACAAGAAAGCAGTTGATTTAGGACTAAGCCTTGCTAAGGAACATTTTTTCAATCATAATATTTCAATTAGTGATATTTATGATGGTGTGATGAAGCGTTATTATGGTATTGAGCAACCATAAAACAATGTTTAACTTATCATGGAAGGAGACCTATGGCTATACATCCTACTCAACAAAGACTAAGAGATCAAAGCATTGAACCAACGCTAGAAATCATCTCAAGTTATCTTAAAGAAGCCATTGATGCTTACCTTACTTTTATCAATCAGGTTAGTGCTTTAGGAGTTGATTTTCATTATCAATATTATCCTGATGGTCAAGCGTGGCTTGGAAAAGGGGTGTATCGGTGGTTAGGGAAACGTGGTGGCAAGAAAGAAATGAACCTGTTTTGGTGTTCAATCTGGGATGATTATTTCAAAATCACACTATACTTTCCTGAGACTTCTCGATCACTTCTATTGAATTTGAATCTATCATTTGAGACCAAAAAGATGATCAGTGACACAAAGATCATGAGTGAGAAGTTTAGAACTTTACCCTTAGTTTTTGAAATAGAAAAGAGTTTACAAAGTGATGATGTTGTTGAGTTGATTCAGTTTAAAATTGCACACAACACTAAGTAATGGATTGATGATGTTTCAAGCATTGCTCAGTACGACCTAAGATTGGAGGTGACTTAATGATGAAAAAAATCATGATTATCGGTTGTCCAGGAAGTGGCAAAAGCACCTTCGCAAAAAAACTGAATCAAATAACACAGATTCCACTTTATCATTGTGATATGTTGTATTGGAATGGGGATAAAAGCTATGTGAGTAAAGAGGTATTTGTTCAGCGATTGAATGAAATTATAAGCAGTGATCAATGGATCATTGATGGTAATTATGGGTCCACAATAAAAATAAGATTAGAAGCTTGTGATACGGTTTTCTTTCTTGATTTCAATGTTGATGTTTGCTTATCAGGACTTGAATCCAGAAAAGGTCAAGTAAGAGAAGACATGCCATGGAGTGGCAGTGATGAGCAGTTGGATGAAGAGTTATATCAGTTTGTTTTAAACTACAACATACTTAATCGTCCCATTGTACTTGAACTACTCAACGGATATTCAAACAAGCATATTAAGATCTTTGAACATCGAAATGAACTTGATGAGTATTTAAATCTACTTTATCAAACATTCATTCAATAAGAGGTGCATGAAATTAAAGGAGTAAGTATGAACATTGTTTTAAAACAAGTGACGTTTGAAGAAAAAGAAACGCTAAGAAACTTATTGGAAAAATACGACTATGAGTTTTCGCAATACGATCATAGAGATGTTGATTCATTGGGTTTGTTTGGGTATTTTTATCTGGACCATTATTGGGTAGAATCAAATCGTTGGGCCTATTTTATTGTGGTTGATGAGAAACTGGCTGGATTTGTGATGGTGAACACTTATCCAGAGGTCAAAGATCAAACATGTGACTTTCAAATAGCTGAGTTCTTCATACTACACAAGTATCGTAAAAGAGGTGTTGGATACACTGCTTTTAGTGAAGTACTTAAGCGTCATCAAGGAAGATGGCAACTCAAAGTTCATCCTAAAAATGTCGCTGCTGATTCTTTTTGGCAGAAAAGTATCAATGTTTTAACGAATGGACAGTATGAAAAAATTCTATCTTATCCTGATACTGAATACGATGATGGTACATGTGGACACATTTATTTCTTTGATAACACAGCCAAAAAAGAGTGAGTGTTGAAAAGCATTTTTGTGAGGAGTGTGCTATAATACCACTGTTTAATTGAATGAAAGGATAAATAAACCCAATCATGATTGATTGGAGTCAAATAAAAATATGCTAAAAATATTCAAAACACTTTTATTAGCTTTAATTCCAGCAACCTTAGTTGCAGTCTATTCATATCGTGAGAAAGCCATTCTATTGATTCTTGTTGGGGTCGTGTCTGCAGTGGCTTCAGAAGCATTGTTTCAATGGGTTTTTAAACGTAAATACACCTATAAAGATGGTGGAGCTGTGGTTACAGGTCTTTTATTAGCTTTATCTGTTTCACCTTCGACACCGCTAGTGTTACTAGCAGGTGCTGCTGCTGTTGCGATTATTTTAGGAAAACAAGTGCATGGAGGATTTCCAAAGAACATCTTTAATCCTGCATTACTTGGTCGATTGTTTATTGTGTACTTGTTTCCAACGGCCATGCAACCATGGTTATCACCGGTGGACATGGTTTCAACTTCAACACCACTTCGTGTTTTAAGAGAAACAGGAGAGGCTTCTACCTCAATACTTAACCTTTTCATAGGCAATGTGGGTGGAAGCATTGGTGAAATCTCAGCTTTAGCCATTTTATTAGGTGCTGCTTATCTCATTCATAAGAAATTTGCCAATTATCGTATTCCAGTAGGTATTTTATCTGCAGTGACTGTGGTTGCTGTGTTAACAGGGCAAAATCCATTCTTTCATTTGTTTTCTGGTAGTTTAATGTTTGCGTCCTTTTTCATGGCAACTGATCCTGCTACTGCTCCCAAATCAGATAAAGGGAAATGGATTTATGGTGTTTCAATTGGATTAATGGTCATGTCCATCAGATTGTGGGGCTGGGTTCCTGAAGGAACCACCTTCGCTATTTTAGGAATGAACTATTTAGTGCCATTCATTAATACTGAAATGGATCGACTTAAAGCAGCTAAAGTCAAGAAAGAAGCGTAATTAGTCATGGAAACCCTTTGTTTTTCACTTTTAATCAGTTCATCAAAAGAGCGTGTTTGGTCCATTCTTTGGGAAGATGCTTCATTTGAAGATTGGGCAAGCATCATTGATGAAGGTACCATCAAAAAGGGAAAAATTGAGGAGGGTGAACAAGTTGTCTTCATGTCGATGAATGGTGGATATGGTGTCAACAGTCTTGTGAAAACATGTGTTCCAAATGAATTAGTCGTCTTTTTCCATCATACGGACACCCAATCCTTTGGACAACAAGAGCGTGATGATGAATGGAGTGGAAGCATTGAGTCCTATGAGTTGAGTGAAATCAATGGACAAACCAAACTTATGCTAACCACTCAAGTTCCAATTGAACTAGTAGATGTTTTTAATGAACGCCTTCCATTGGCTTTAAAGCGCATCAAAACATTGGCTGAGAATTAAATCAACTGCATCATTAGCCACCGGGTTAATGTGTAAGGTGTATCCCTTTTCCATTAGGTCTTAGAAGGAAAAGGAATGCACCTTTTTATGTTTTTAAGGAGAAATTGATATGATTAAACGATTACTAAAAGCCATCAGCATGAATAGTCTAGGGATGTTAGCCTTATCTATGTACATTCTAGCGGACACGTACTTTATTGCCTATGCCATGGGAGCGCAAGGATTAGCTGCGCTTAATGTGGCTATACCTGTTTACAGTGTGATTCATGGCTTTGGATTAATGGTTGGAATAGGTGGTGGATCACTGTTTAAAATTGCTTTATCAAAAAAGGAAAAACATGTTTCTCATCAAATCTTTTCGAGCACACTGCTTATTGGTTGTTTAGCCAGTACTGTGTTGATGATCATGAGTTTCTTCTCATCTTTTCTCACCACACTTTTTGGTGCTCGTCATATCATTCACAGTTTATCCTCAAACTACATTATGATCTTACTGCTTTTTTCGCCATTGTTTATCTTAAATAACATCTTCTTAGCTTTTGTAAGAAACGATGATCGTCCTAGATTAGCAATGTTAGCCATGATTATTGGAAGTTTAGCCAACATCATGTTAGATGCCATCTTCATCATAGTGTTCAAATGGGGCATGATGGGTGCAGCTTTAGCCACATCAATTGCACCATTAATGAGTTTATGCATTCTTTCTAAGCATGTTATCTGGGGAAATCCTTCATTTAAATGGGTACTTACACCACTTAAGTTTAAAACATTTAAATCCATCCTGTATGCTGGTAATGCATCATTCATCATTGAACTTTCAACGGCGATGGGTTTGATTGTGTTTAATCTTATCATCTTTAATCTGAATGGGTACGAAGGAGTGGCTGCATATGGAATCATCGCTAATCTAGCCTTAATTACATTAGCGCTTTTTGTAGGAATTGGCCAAGGCTCACAACCATTCATCAGTCATCTTTATGGATCAAAACAATACCAACATCTTTCATCAGTGATGAAACTCATTCTAATGATTACAACAATGACATCATTCATCCTTGTGATCATGGTTAATCTATTCTCAGATACCTTAGTTCAATTCTTTAATCATGACAACAATAAAATTGTCTCTTTGCTTGCGAATGAAGGACTTCGACTGTATTTTGTTGGATTTCTGTTTGCGGGAATCAATGTTGTTTTAGCCCTAATGTTGAATGCACAAGAGAAATCACATCAGTCGCTTACGCTCACAGTTCTTCGTGGTTTTGTGATTCTTGTTCCTCTTGTGTTTATGTTAAGCTCTCTTTTTGAAATGCGTGGTGTTTGGTTCGCGTTTATTTGCACTGAATTAATTGTCCTTATTTGCAGTGGTATTTACACATACAAAAAAGAGAACGCATTGATAAACTAGTTAGAAACTTGTTTAAACTTTTTATGATGATTTGGATAGATTTCTAACATTTTTTTAATAATTCTCATGCATGTTTGATTTAAAAAGGAAGTCTCGTTATAATGTCTTTAATAGAAAGCGGTTGCATTTAAGAATCGCATGACACATGAGGAATAGTATGATTTCACTGTATGGCATGATGCTTTCAACAACAGAAAATCTCTACGAAGAAGAAATCTGGTCTAAATTAAGTGATTACGTAACTGATGATCATGATCGGATTCTTTTTTTTTGTGGAAGACCCATTGATTCAACTTACGAAGATGAAGCGTATAGTAACGTTATTTTTAATCTAATGAAATTAATGCCTTTAAAAGGGTGTATTTCACTGACAGGATCACTGAACTATTATGTCGGATCAGATGCTTATAAGACCTATTTAAATCATCTTACGCAAGCACCTGTGGTTAGTTTATCGGTTCCAATTGAAGGAGCATGTCTTGTTCAATGTGATAATTACATTGGTTCTTATGAGGTGTGTAAGCATCTTTTAAGTCATGGATATAGACGATTTGGAATCATCAATGGTCCTTCATATTCTCCTGAATCCAGTGCACGTTTTAAAGGGTATTTTGATGCTTTAAAAGAACATGATATTCATGATTTTCAATGTTGTGAAGGTGATTTTTCTGAAACATCAGGATATGAACAAGCTAAGCAACTTCTGCTTCATCCACTGGATGCTATCATGTGTGCCAATGATCAAATGGCCATGGGTGTCATTCGAGCCATGAAAGAAAAAGGTTTAAGCGTAGCTAAGGACATTGCTGTGGTAGGCTTTGATGATATTGAGCAAGTTCGTTTATTAGAACTACCATTCACGACGGTTAAGCAACCTTTTGGTGACATGGCATGTAAAGCATTTGATTTACTGAAACATAATTGTCACGATGATCAGAAAGTACCGGCTCAGCTTATTGTAAGAGAATCATGTGGATGTCCTAAAGCTTTTCAGAGCATTGAGCATGAAGAACAAGAAAAGCGTTTCTACATGAGCAAGTATTCCCAAAGTTTGCATGAATACACATTAACGCTTCGTTTACGTTCTTCGTTTGATCAAGTTAGCAGTCATCAACAACTTTATGATGTGATTGATGAATACATGGAAAAACTAATGGGTCATGAACTGCATTTATGTCTATTTGAAGATCGCCGTCAATTAATTAATCATGCGATTGAATTCAATTGGCCAACACGGATGCATTATGCCTATGGTTATCGTAATGGTAAACGACTTGATCAACAAGTCTTTCCTACTTTTCATGGACTTCCCATTGAAGTCATGTCAGTCAGTGATGAACATGCCTTTCTTTTCTATCCAATTCATCAAAATCATATCTTGTATGGTTACATGGTTACAGATTCCAACACAGCCAAATATCGTGTTTTCACTTCATTGAAAGGGAAATCACGACAACGTTAAGTCGTCTTGATTTAATGGTTCAAATCCAATCCTATACGAAGCAGATGGAAAAACTTGCTGAAACAGATATGTTGACAGGAATATTGAATCGACGTGGTTTCTTTGAAACGGTTGATGTTGCCTTCAGACAGGACATTCGTGCTAAAAAAACACCTGGTATTATCTTTTGTGATGTGAATGGATTAAAGAAAGTGAATGATCATTTTGGACATGAAGTAGGAGATCAAATGATCATGGATACTGCTTCCATTTTATCCAATGTGTTTAAGAATGATGTGTTAGCACGAATGGGGGGCGATGAGTTTGTGATTTACATCTCTGAATGCTCTTTTTCACTTCTAGAACACATTAATTTTATACTCAATGAGCGAATTAATCAGTTTAACATGCAAAACAACACGGTCTATCAACTCTCCTTAGAGGCAGGTGTTGCCTGTTATGATGAAACCAATCATTCTTCCTTGGATGTATTAATAAAAGAAGCAGATCAAAATCTTTACACAAAAAAACGATTCAGAAAGATCAATTTTTAATTGGTCTTTTGTGAGGTGCAATGAAAGCTAGTGAAGTTATCAATCTAATTAAAGGACAGTCCAAATATCCAACTCCAACTAACAGTGTTAATCATTCCATACCTTCCTATGGATTAAGTTACCCTCAAATGAATGGGATCGCAAAGCAAATTAAGAATCCCTTTGAATTTCTTGATTCCAACACCAGTGAAGTGTATGAGTTGCACATCATTCATACTATGGTTTTAAAACGTGTCAAAGACATTGATCTAGCAATCCATTATTTTAAAGTTTATTGTAATATTGCGAAGGAGTGGAGTGTGGTGGATTCACTGTGCCAACGATTTGTGATTGCTAAGGTGTATCCTAAACAAGTATTTGACGTCTTAGTCGAACTTTCTTCTTCTTCAGATGAGTTTGTTCAACGCTGTGTTGCGGTCATGTGTTTGAGTCATTTTCTCAATGATGAATACATTAATAAGGTGGTATCACTGTTACTAAAACTTAAATGTAAGGTTACTATACACAAAAGGCAATAGCATGGGCTATAGCAACGATGATGATTCATTACCCAGAGCATGCAATCAACTTGCTTATGTCATCAGATCTTTATGATTGGACACAACGAAAAGCCATTCAAAAGATTCAAGAATCTTTTCGAGTGTCTTCATATTTAAAGCAAACGGCGAGAGCAATCAAACGATAATAGAAACATTTCATCAGTTCATCATCATATTCGAAATCCCTTGAGAATCATGGGTTTGAGTGATAGGATTAACTTAAGAAAACATTCACAAGAAGTGAATGAGGAGGATTTATGAAGATAGGGTTCATTGTTCATTCTCAAAGCGGAAATACACTCTCAGTGGCACAAAAGTTAATGGATCAGCTAAAACTCCAAGGACATGACGTTATGTTGACTCACATCAAAGATGAGGATGTGAATGTAAGTATGCAACATCCCGAACGATTCATTAAAGTTGTGGATGAAGTGACATCCTATGTGGACGTGTTATTCATTGGTGGATGGGTTCAAGCCTTTATTTTATGTCGTGGTCTAAATCATTACATTAATCACCAATTGAACATTCAAGCTAAAGAAACCCATTTGTTTTTAACCCATCATTTTCCTTTTGAATGGATGGGGGGTACTAATGCAATGAAGCAACTAACAAAGCATGTCATTGCTAAAGAACATGTGATTAAGACTACCAAAATATTCAATTGGTCAAGAAAAAACAATCAACAACACATTGATCAATGGATTGAATCCATGATCACTCATATTAATGCTTTAGTTTGATCTGAGAGATAAAAATTAATACCAATGCATTATGAAATATTAAAGGACTGAGCCATGAAGCATAATACCATGCTTTCCATCCACCATCCACAATTGATTGAACTCAATCATGAACTGTCATTGGCCAGTAAAGAACTTTGTTTACACTGGGTTATAGAGGTTTTAGAAACCATGATTGTGCCTTGTTTAGTTCGTCAAAATTTCCCCATTGAAACATCATTAGTGACCATTAATGGGGTTAAACAATGGATGAAGAAGGAAGTTAAGTTAACTCACGTGAAGCCTTTGATTTTAAAACTTCATGAACTAGCAAGGCAAAACAGTGATCAACTGATCATCATGGGATGTCTTCGATCAATAGCTCATGGATGTTCAACCATTCACAGTCAACGACATGCGATTGGGATTGCTTACTATGGAGCGTTAGCACTCGCAAGAGAACAATGTTACATTAATCCACACCTTCCTTTAGACATTGAGACTTTAAATGCAATCCAAATTATGAAGAGAAAGCTTATCATTACTCAAGAAAAATGGGCATGGACTCAAAGTCATTAACCCATTTTTTACTTTCCTAGCAGTATCAACATTGGATAAACAGTGTGTCTATGAGATAATAGTACAAATCATTTATGGAGGAATATTTTGAATATCATCACTACAAAACTTAAAGAGGTCAGTGGATCTGTCTTACCAATCTTAGGGCTGGTGCTAGGGTTGCATTTTTTGGTGATTCCACTTCCAAGTGTAATGCTGTGGCGATTCTTAATAGGTACCTTTTTAGTCATTTTTGGTCTTACATTGTTTTTATTGGGTGTTGAGTTGGGAATTACTCCTTTAGGAAGTTTGACAGGTAAGGCTTTATCTAAGAGTAAGTCAGTGATTATTTTACTCATCTCAGGGCTAATTTTAGGATTCTTTATTTCGATTGCTGAACCTGGATTACTGGTTTTAGCGAATCAAGTGAATATTGTGTCATCAGGAGCCATCAGCAGTCAATCCATCTTAATCATTGTTTCCATAGGCATGGCGATCATGATTTCGGTTGGCTTTCTTCGTATCTTCTTCAATATTCCACTTTTCAAATTACTATTGGTATTGTATGGTTTGGTTTTTGTGTTTTCATTGTTTACTTCTAGAGAGTTTTTAGCCATAGCTTTTGATGCCTCAGGCGCAACGACAGGGATATTAGCTGTACCATTTATTTTAACCTTATCCTTTGGAATTTCTAAACTGAAGAAGGACAGTAAAGCATCCGAAAAGGACAGCTTTGGTTTGGTCGCCATTGCTTCAATAGGTGCGATACTTTCTGTTTTAATATTTGATGTTTTTACACCAGATTTAAGCTTTAACGCAACCTTAACATCCTCTCTTGAGACATCAACCTCAATCATTCTTCCATTCTTTAATGTCATTCCACCAGCAATTTTTGAGAGTTTAATGGCGATATTTCCTTTGGCAGTCATTTTTATCATCCTACAAAACTTATTCTTTAAACTCAAACGCTTAGCAGTTCGAAAGATCGTTACAGGATTTGCCTATGTGCTTATTGGATTACTGCTTTTCCTCGTGGGTGTCAATGCTGGATTTATGGATGTGGGAACCTATTTAGGACAAACCCTTGTATTGAAACAACCCATCATCATTATTGTTGTTGGATTCATTTTAGGAGCACTCACCATCTTGGCTGAACCAGCAGTGTATGTGTTAACTCACCAAATTGAAGAAGTCACCAGTGGTTACATTCCACGATTAGCTGTACTACTTCCTTTATCTTTGGGGGTAGGTTTAGCCATCGCTCTTTCAATCATCAGAATACTCGTTCCTTCAATTCAGTTATGGCATTATTTGCTTCCAGGGTATATCATTAGCTTAAGTTTGATGTTTTTTGTTCCCAAACTATTTATAGGGATTGCCTTTGATGCTGGAGGTGTTGCAACAGGCCCAGTGACAGCAACATTCATCTTAGCCTTCATTCAAGGGGCAGCATTCACCTATGAAGGAGCTGATTTACTCATTGATGGTTTTGGAATGATTGCTATGGTGGCGATGATCCCTATCATCACACTACAAATACTTGGGTTGATATTTAAAAAAGTCACTCAGAAGAAAGGAGGTGTCAAACCCCATGAATCAAATCAACACAACCTATGATTTAGTTTATGTGATTATCAATCAAGGATTAGGAAGTAAGGTACTGCAAAAAGCTAAAGAAAAAGGCATTCATGGCGGGACCATCTTCTATGGTCTAGGAACCGTAAGACATCCATTATTGAACTTACTAGCATTGTATGATGAGCATAAAGAAATCATCCTTATGGGTGGAGATTCTAATACGGTCGATCATGTCATTAACCATCTAATCCATTCGTTTAAGTTTCATAAACCCAATCATGGCATTCTCTTTAGAATTAATTCTTGTCGCATGTTAGGGTCACGATTTAATGATTGCAATGAAAGAGAAATCATCAAAGAGGTGAAAAAAATGTATCATATCATCACAACCATTGTTGATAAAGGCAAAGGCGAAGAAGTAGTGAATGCCTCAAAAAGAGGCAGGGGCAAGTGGGGGAACCATCATCAATGCTCGAGGATCTGGAGTCAATGAAACCTCCAAAATTTTCAATATGGAAATTGAACCTGAGAAAGAGATTGTCATGATTGTTTCTCATACAGACAAGTCACATCAAATCATTGATAAGATTAAGAAAGATTTAAACATTGACGAACCTGGGCAAGGCATCTTGTTTGTTCAAGAAGCTGCTGAAGTTCATGGATTGTTTCATCAAGGAAAATAGGGAACATGGACACAAATGACAAAAAAAACGATGTGAAAAGCCATGTCATCAACATCAATGAACTGCACGATAATCAAAGAACATTTGGTGAAAGAGTGGCAGATAAAATGGCTGATTTTGCAGGAAGTTGGACGTTTATCATTTCATTCATTCTAATTTTGCTGACTTGGATTAGTCTTAATTCTTGGATTGTTTGGTTTACGCCGTATGATCCTTATCCATTCATTTTGCTTAATTTGGTGTTATCATGCATTGCAGCATTACAAGCACCTATTATTATGATGTCTCAAAAAAGACAAGAAAGCAAAGATCGACTTCGCTCACAACAAGATTATGAAGTGGATGTCAAAGCAGCACATTTGATTGAGACAATTTTATGTGAACTTGAGATCGTAAAACAACAACAAGAACAACTATTAAAGCAGTTAGCAGAAAAAAAGGATGATCCCTCTTAAGCAACAGAGATGACTACTTTTTATGATAAATTAACTGAATCCAGTGATTCAGTTCTTTTTTGATGCAAACTTGACTTACAACTTTGAACCTTTTAAACTATTGAAGGAAATGAAATCTTCCTTGGGAAACCTAAACCGCCTTGGTGCTGATGACTTCTAGTCTTTAAGCAATCAAGTTTTTTTTATGAAAGGAAAAGACTATGTTATTCTCACTTGCACTTATATTTCTGATTGGGCTTGGATTAGGTAAGCTCTTTGAAAGAATAAGACTACCAAAACTTATTGGTATGATCCTCACTGGGATGATATTAGGACCCCATGCTTTAAATCTTTTGGATGAAAAAATACTAATTATTTCATCTGATTTAAGACAACTCGCATTAGTCATCATTCTAATTCGTGCTGGATTAAACTTGGACTTAAAAGATTTAAAGCAAGTCGGACGACCTGCGCTATTACTCAGTTTTGTGCCTGCTTTGTTTGAAATCATAGGGTATATCATACTCGGTCCAATGTTATTGGGGTTATCAACCCTTGATTCAGCCTTACTTGGAAGTGTTATTGCAGCTGTTTCACCTGCAGTTATTGTACCTAAAATGCTTAAACTTAAAGAGAAAGGATGGGGTACAAAACAGCTTATTCCACAACTAATCATGGCAGGTGCATCGATGGATGATGTGTTTGTCATTGTGTTATTTACATCACTTTTATCATTATCACTCACGGGTAGTGTAACAACATCCACTTGGATACAACTCCCTTCATCCATTATGATGGGTATCTTTGGAGGACTCATGACTGGAAAAGCACTGTCATGGTGGTTTACACGCTTTCACATTCGTGATAGTGGAAAAGTCATGATTATCGTCTCAGTTGCATTCATTTTAATTGCACTTGAACAAATCGAACTGTCTTTGATTGCTTTTTTCAGGTTTAATCGCCATCATGATGTTAGGAGCATCAATTCAAGTTCATAAGCCTGAAGTTTGCACGTCGATTATCGACATAAATTTCGTCTAAAAATTTT
>JAJOHZ010000041.1 GCA_021209625.1 Erysipelotrichaceae bacterium
CCACCTCATTGTAGATGGATGTCATTGCTGGAATGTCTTCAAAACGTGCTTTTCTTAATCATCTTATACCTTCTTTCTTAGTGTTTCTATCCATATGAAGTAGTGATATTAATGAATGAGATGTTTCATTGTATTGAATAGATTAGAACAAATCAAAAACGTGAAACTAATGAGTTCCACGTTTAATCTCTTTTAATAAATCTGATAAAACATAAATATCTTTTGAACTCATGAACAAATAAACTGCTGGAGAATGGTGTGATAAGATCATAGCAGCATCATGATCTTCCTCAATGACATGTGATTGAGATAGACGATCAGACAAATAATGAATATCTTGTGTATACCCATCTTCATAATCATCAATGCTATTGAAGTTCACTAGATAAACATGATCTGCTAAATCAAGGGCTGAAGTGAACTCAGAAACAAAATTCACTAATCGTGAAACACGATGAGGTTTAAAGATTGCAACAATGTTTTTGTCTGGAAAGGCCTTTTTGGCTGCTAAGATCGTCATTTTGATTTCAGTAGGATGATGTGCATAATCATCAATGAAAATATCATCCCCTACTTTATCTTGGACAAATCGTCTCTTAGCCCCTTTAAACTCAATTAAACTGGATTGAATCATGGCAAGTTCTAAACCTAACTCACACCCTAAAGCAATTGCAGCAAGAGCATTGAGCACCATATGATCACCCACGAGTGAAAGTTTAAATTCACCAACATTATGACCTTTGATATATAGCGTAAAGTGTGTTTTACCTTCCGTGTAAGTTACATTCTCAGCTCTTATATCATTGTTTTCATCAAAGCCATAATATGTGACTGGTGTAACAAATGGGAGTTGACGAATGAGAGGATCATCACCGCAGGCAATCACATGCTTTCCAACTGTCTTAACAAAGGACTCAAACGCAGCCACATAACTTTCAAATGTTTTAAAGTAATCCACATGGTCCCAATCTATGTTGGTGATTATCGCATACTGAGGATGATAGGCAAGAAAATGATGTCGATATTCACATGCTTCGACCACTAAATCTTGGGCATCAGCGCTTAAAAACCCTTGTCCATCTCCAATCAAATATCCACTAGGTTGATGTTCGCTAAGCATTTTAGCAATCAATGAAGTGGTGGTTGTTTTTCCATGAGAACCACTGACCGCAATGGAGTTGTACTTAGCCATCAATTCTCCTAAGAAATGATGATAACGAATCACACGAACGTGATGTGATTGATTAGCTTTAATGACTTCTTCGAAGTCATCAGAGAAAGCATTACCCACAACCACTGTCCATCCTGAATGAAAATGAGTTTCCATGAATGGAACAATTTTAATGTTACGGACATGCAATTGATCTTCGGTAAAGATATGTTTCGCAATATCACTTCCCATGACATCGTGTCCGATGTCATGAAGTATGCATGCTAATGATGCCATACCAGCCCCTTTAATTCCAATGAAAAATATCATGTCTACTCCTGTTCATCAAACAATGAACGAAACATTGTTTGAACACTTTCATCTTCACTATCTTGGTCTTCATCCTTGTATTGAGAAACAACTTTTTTAGAAACAGGTTCTTCAAAAAGTTCTTCAAGCACGGGTTGTTGAATAAGAGGTTGAATCAACGATTCATCACCAAACAGTTCATCCATACTAACATTCTTCTTAGCTGGTGTAACAGTTTGTTTTAAAACAGGTTTACCTCTAACTACTCCATAAATTGGAGAAAACACTGTCCCTAAAACACTTTTGTTTTCTTGAGTTAGTGGTAGAGGGGTTTGCGAAATTTTTTGAGTTGTCGAAGCTTGTTCTTTCTTTCCAAATATTGGAGAAATGATACCACTCATTTGATATGGTTGATCCTGTGCCTTATCTTTTCTTAAAGGCACCTTAATTTCTGGTACGTTCTCTTCTTGATCCATTTGAAGATTAAATGATTTTTGAGAGATTAAAGGAATCTTCTTTTCGACGTATTTATCTTCACTCACTTCTATTGAGGTGATTGGATTATTGAGTTTTATCTCTTGACTTAAAGAAGGATCATAGCTAGGTTCAATCTCTTCCTCAACGACATCCACTTCTTCAAATAAGAAAGACATCAATTTTTTAAACATGGTTTTCCCTCACTTGCCAGTTAGTCAGCATTTTCATCATTTTCAATATCTTCTTCACCTTCAATGATTTCCTCTGAAGGTAAACTGACATAATCTCTCAATAATTCTTCTAAGGTTGGAGGTCCTTCAAGTAAGTTAATCATATCAGCAATCGTTCCTGTTTCTGGTGCTAATTGATTAAACAAATTCTCACTTTGCTTGGCAACTTCAAAACGATCTTGACTATGATTGTATGCGCTAATAATTAATGCATCATTGATTGTGGTGTTCACAAGTATGGTAATCATATCTTGAAGTACAGGTTGTAATGTACTCAACGACACACGAGCACTTAAAACACTTTGATAACTGCGAAGAATAATATGGTATTGATCCTCTATTGGAACAATCTTTAGTTCGTAGGTGTAAAACATCCCATTTTTAGAGCGGTAATCACCTACACGATGAATGAGAGGTGTTTCTTGTGTTAATGTTCTTAATGTGCGGTTCAAAAGTGATGGATAAAGTTCACGTGCTAAGACACCAACCACATCCACATTAAATACAATGGTTTCATTATAGGACTGAAGTGACACTCCATATGTTCCACTTTCTTTAAGCCCAACATGAAATGGCCGATAAAACGCATAATTCTCAGTAGAAATATTTTGATGAGAGGTCTGAACACGATTAAATAATTCAAGTGTCGAATCAATCTGACTTTCTTGAATAGCTTGAACTTGGCATGCACTCATAAAGAGTACAATTAATAAAACCGTGAGCATCTTTTTCATAGTTATTGATTACAATTAATCATATCATTGATTGCATCATCATTCAATTCACGCAAGAAATGCTTTGATACATTATAAGCTGCATTTAAGTCTTTGACATCACAAATACTAGAGGATGTATGAATGTTGCGCGCCACAATACACATGGTTAGCGTTGGAACACCCATGTTCGATTTATGAATCGCACCAGCATCCGTTCCGCCTAATGACAGATAATATTGATAAGGTAGTTCATGACGAATAGCCGTTTGTTTTAAACGCTCAATCATGCAACGATTAGGCAACATACTAGCATCTACAAATCGCAGTAATACACCTGATCCAAGTTTGCCTAACACATCTTTGTCCCCTGTTGCATCATTGGCTGGAGAACAATCATAGACAATCGCAATATCAGGTTGTGTTAAAACAGCCGCGGTTTGCGCTCCTCTTAATCCAACTTCTTCTTGAACAGTCGCCCCAGCGATTAAATCAAAAGGTAAATCAATCTCTTTAAACGCTTCTAGCATGCACAGTGCCATCGCACAACCATAACGATTATCCAAAGCTTTTGAGAGAATGCGATTGTCATTTAAACGCTCAAATCCACCATCCAAAACAACCATATCCCCTAAATTAATCCCCATTTTAATACTTCATCTTTTGATGAAGCTCCAATATCCACCAATAAATCAGCAATATCCACCACCTCATTACGTTTTGCTTCGGTTAGTAAATGAGGTGGAATGGAACCAATGGCTCCTTTATATACTTTTCCATCACTTGTGGTGACACGAACACGCTGACTCATAAGGGTTTGAGACCACCAACCACCAACAGGATAGATGGAAAGAGAACCTACATCATTGATTCCTTTGACCATGAAGCCCACTTCATCCATGTGACCTGCAAGTAAAACTTTCTTTGCATTGTTCACTTTACTTTTCTTAACACCAAAGATACTTCCCAAACCATCCGTAATTATTTCATCACTCACAAGACTTAAATGCTGATGCATATATCTAAACACTTGAGATTCCACTGACGCAATCGCATCCAATTGAGCTAAATTTTCTAAATGTTTAATAAGGTTATCCATGTGATTTTTTCCTCCAAACACAACGATAAATGGGTTGATTCAAACTCATAAAACGAGCTTCATATTCACTGATTACATCCTCATTCTCTTCTCTTCTAAAATCAACGCTCATTTCTTCTAAACTTAAATTGGCTTGTGAAAACTGAACCATAGAATACTCAAACAGGTCTTTATTGTCTGTCTTCATGATGATGAGACCTTGATCACTTAAGATACGTTTGTATTGATCAATGAACGCTGAGGCAGATAATCGACGTTTATGCGTTCTTTTCTTTGGCCAAGGATCAGAGAAGTTCAAATGAATGACATCAATATCCTTGTCAGCAAACTGTGGTAGACAGACTTGAGCGTCACACACCACAAACCATTGATTAGGTAAAATGGCTTCTTGTGCTTTTTTAATGGCAATCGCAGCAACCTTTACGTCCTTTTCAATGCCTATCCACAATTCATTAGGATGCTTAGCAGCCATTTGAATCCAATAATCCCCTTTTCCAGAACCAATTTCTAGGTGAACTGAGGGATATGATGCATGAGTTTGACTAGCCAATGTACTGCAGTCTTTTAACACAAAGGTAGGAGGATGTTCTAAAAGAGCATCCACCCATGGTTTTTTACGCATCCTCATAAGCTAACTCATAAAGTGCCTTAGCATAGATGGCTGTCGCAAGCACAAGATCTTCAATTTCAATGCCTTCATCTTTTTGATGAGCATCTCCAACATGGGGTAATTGAGGTTTAGTGATGAATTTCATACCATACGCCACAAAATTAGGCATGGTTCTCGCATAGGTTCCACCACCCATGGTTAATGGAGGTGTAAAATCATCTCCACTGTATTCTTTGTATACACGATGTAATGTTTGAACCAATTCAGAACTAGGATCCACAAAGTGTGGTCCTTTATGAGCAATGACTTTTGAAGTAAATGAGGTTTGACTTAAACGCTCATTCACACGTTGAGTAATCCAATCAATGGAAACATCATTCGGATAACGAATATCTATGGTAAGTTCACATTTGTTTTCACTCACATTCACAATGCCACAGTTGGTGCTTAACCACCCCATGTGAACTCCATCAAACGCAATATTTAAACTTTTACCCATCACATCTGCAAGGAGTGATGCTGCTTCCGAAGCCAATTGATCATGATATACACTACCCACAAAGTTAAATGCATGATAAGCAGCGTTAATTCCTTTGTGAGGTGTTGAGGCATGAGTGTAATCACCATAAGCAGTGTATTCAACCAATGAATCACTGATCACATTCACATCCATACTTAATCGATGCGCTTTTTGATACCATTCAAAGGCTTCTTGATGATGTTTAACTTTAACTTTGAAGTTGGCTTTGCCAATCACGATATTAGGTCGTTCACCAGCATGAAAAGATTCAATGATGGTAGAATGTTGTGACGTAAGTAAAAGATTAGCAATCCCCTTTTCTCCATAAATGAGTGGAAAATACGCATCAGGAACAAATCCAAAATCAGGACTTGGACGATGCTTGGTGAAATAATCCATGCATCGCATTCCTGTTTCTTCATCCAATCCAACGATTAACTGAAGTTGATGTTTCAAAGGAAGATTTAAATCTTTTAAAATCCTCATGGCATATAAAGCCGCAACGGTAGGACCTTTATCATCGCCAGTACCACGACCAAACATGACACCGTTTTCAATGACAGCCTTAAATGGATCTTTACTCCATCCTTCACCCACGGGTACCACATCAAGATGCCCTAACATACCTAATGCTGTGGATTGTTTCCCATAAGAAGCAACACCAGCATAGCCATCCACATTATCAACATCAAACCCATACTCGCTACATCTTTTCAAAAACCAATCAAGTGTTTCTTTTAAAGGTTGTCCAAAAGGAGCATCCTTAGAGATGGATGATTCATCAGTTAAAGAAGGAAATGAAATCAAATCCTTTAAATCTTGAACCATATCTTGCTCATACGCTTGTGCTAATTGTTTAAAATCAATCATATTAGTTCCTTTCATTAGAAGAAAAAACGGTTACCCGTTTCTTCTTGGTGGTCTCTTATCTTTGTTGAAAGGTTTACGCTCGGGTTCAACGTACCCTTCAGGTTTAGGAAGTAAGTCCTTGGCTGACACGTTAACACGGCCTTTTTCATCCACTTCAGTGACGATGACTTTGATAATGTCTCCTAATTTGAGCACATCTTCAACCTTTTCTACACGATCATATGAAATCTTAGACACATGAAGTAATCCATCAGTTCCAGGGAACAAGGATACGAAGGCACCAAACTTCTCGATGCGAACGACCTTACCATCAAAAATTTCTCCAACCTTTGCACTCTTAACAAGTGATTCAATGCGTTGAACAGCTTTATCAATGGCCTCACGGTTATGGTGGTAAATTACCACACGTCCATCATCTTCAATATCAATCTTAACATTGTCACAATCCGCAATAATTTGATTGATCATCTTCCCACCTGGGCCAATGATTTCGCGAATCTTATCAACAGGCACTTGTAGTTTGTGAAGTTTAGGTGCATATTGACCCACTTCTTTACGTGGTTCACTGATCATTTGATTCATATTTTCAAGAATATGCATACGGCCAATCTTAGCTTGAGATAACGCTTCTTTTAAGATTTGTGGTGTTAACCCTTCAATCTTAATGTCCATTTGTAATGCTGTGACACCTGCTGCTGTACCTGCCACTTTAAAGTCCATGTCTCCAAAATGATCTTCCATGCCTTGAATATCAGAAAGAACGGTATAACTATCTCCATAGGTAACTAATCCCATCGCAATACCAGCAACTTGAGCCTTAATCGGTACCCCTGCCGCCATTAATGCCATCGATCCAGCACAAATGGAGGCTTGTGATGTTGAACCATTGGATTCTACCACTTCCGCAACGACACGAATCGCATATGGGAACTCATCTTCACTTGGTAAGACTTGAGCTAATGCTCTTTCTCCTAAAGCACCATGACCAATTTCACGACGTCCAGGAGAACCCATTCGCCCTGTTTCCCCAACAGAGAATGGAGGAAAGTTGTAATGATGCATGAAACGTTTGGATTCAACCATGCTCAAATCATCTATGATTTGAGTGTCTCCCATCGCTCCTAATGTAGCGATAGAAATAACTTGTGTTTCGCCACGAGTGAACATGGCACTACCATGCACACGTGGTAATAAATCAATTTGAGAATTTAATGGACGAATTTCATCGACTTTTCGTCCATCTGGACGAATCTTTTCAACAGAAACTAAACGACGTACTTCATCATAGACAATGTCATGACATACTTCTTTTAACTTGTTTGATGGTTTTATCTTTAATTTTATCTGTGTCATATGTGAACTGTTCAAAATGAGCTACAGCCTCAGCTTCAATTTCATCAATGGTGTTGTAACGAACAAGTTTTTCATTTATTGCCACTGCTTCACGAAGTCGAGTTTCAAAGTGCATTTTGACTGTTGATACAATTTCTTCAGGAATGGTGTATAACGCTAATTCACGTTTCTCTTTACCCACTTGAGCTGCAATCTCTTCTTGGAATTCACAAAGTTTAATAATAAATTCATGTCCAAAAAGCATAGCTTCAAGCATGTCTTCTTCACTCACTTCTTTTGCACCAGCTTCAACCATGTTGATGGCTTTCTTGGTACCTGCAACAATGAGTTCAATGTCTGATTTCTCTAATTCCGCAATCGTAGGATTAATGATGAGTTCTCCATTCACTCGTCCAACCACTACCCCAGCAATAGGCCCATTGAATGGAATATCTGATACGGATAAGGCTAATGAAGAACCAAACATGGCAGCCATGGCTGGTGAGCAGTCATTATCCGCGGATAAAACCATATTCACAACTTGAACTTCATTACGATACCCATCCGCAAATAAAGGACGGATAGGACGGTCAATTAAGCGTGATGTAAGAATCGCCGCTTCACTTGGACGACCTTCACGACGTAAAAATCCACCTGGGATTTTTCCTACTGAATACAATTTCTCTTCATAAGTCACAGTTAGTGGAAAGAAATCTAAATCTTTCGCTTGTTTACTTCCAGTGGCTGTGGACAGGATGACGGTATCCTCATAACGAATAATAACCGAACCCCCTGCTTGCTTTGCAATTTCACCCGTCTCTACCTCTAGAGTACGGCCTGCAAAATCTAACGCATAGCGCTGTTTTGACATATTTCACCTCTTGTTTTTAACTTATACATTTTAACACACTCAAAGCTTAAAAAGCACATTTGCGTAAATAAAAAATCAAACCGAAGTTTGATTTATTTACGAAGTCCTAAACGACTTACAAGTTCACGATAACGGTTGATGTCGGATTTACGAAGGTAGTTTAAGAAACTACGACGACGTCCAACCATTTTAAGTAAGCCACGAAGTGAATGGAAGTCTTTTGAATGCACTTTTAAGTGTTCAGTTAAGACGTTGATTTGTTCAGTAAGAACGGCAACTTGCACTTCTACTGATCCTGTATCTCCTTCAAAACGAGCATACTCTTTCATGATTTCTTGTTTTCTTTCTTTTGAAATCATATTGTCCTCTCTCTTTCTAGTCCTTTTACACCAAGATGTGGGTCGAGGAAACCTCACCCCTAGAATAAAAGCATTTCTATGTTATCATAGTATTAAGTAGAATACAACCTAAAGAATGGAGACTGAAATGAAAATCGCATGGCTAGGATTAGGATTAATGGGGTCACGGATGGTCACACACTTGACTCGCTTTCATGATGTTCATGTTTATAATCGCACCGCAAGTAAAAGTGACCCATTAAAAGAGGTCACAACTGTACACAACTCGATTGCATCATGTGTGAAAGATGCTCAAGTGGTCATCATGATGTTATCAACACCGGATGTCGTAAAAACAATTTTTACAAGTGAAGTTCTTCCTAATGTCAATCCTGAAACCATCATCATTGACATGTCCACCAACCTTCCTTCTCTTACAACCACACTGTACGAGCAAGCAAAAGCAGCTCACTTACATTGGGTTGATGCTCCTGTGAGTGGAGGACTAGGAGGAGCTGCACAAGCAACCTTATCCATCATGGTGGGTGGAGATAAGGAAATTGTCAAACGCTTGATGCCTCTTTTAGAACTTATGGGGTCTAAAGTAAAATATTGTGGATCCTCAGGGAATGGACAACATACTAAAATGGCTAATCAAATCAGTGTAGCCACCAATCTTGCTGGTCTTCTTGAAGCGATGGAATACGCTAAACATGCTCATTTGAATATGGAGGATGTGCTCGTTTTAATTAACCAAGGAGCAGCAAGTTCCTGGCAAACCATCCACAATGGACCGCTTTACTTAAGTGATGACATGAGTCCTGGTTTTATACTTTCGCATTTCTTAAAGGATTTACGCTGTGTCATGCATGAAGCCAATCAAAGACAACTTCATTTACCGGTTGTTGAGAAGATTACTGCAATGGTAGAATCCATCATTAATGAACATAATGAGTCCTTGTCTACATTAGCTTTAGTGGAATATTATCGTTGTCACAACCCAAAGGCTTAGTGATCCAAGGCTTCCATGATTTTTACAATGAAATCATGAAGAAATAACCGTCCTAGAGGTGTGCTTACTAACTTTGGATAATCATAGTAACACCAACCTAAATCTGATACTTGGTTCAAAACTTCATTGAGTTGACCCTCAAATTCTGGATATTCTTTTGATAAAAAAGAAAGATCTAAAGGTTCATCTAAACGTAACCCCATCATTAGATGCTCAATCACAATATCTTGATGTGTTAAGGAAACCTCTTCTGAAAGGAGGTTTTCTTTTAATGTGTAATGATGAATATTTCGAGTATTGGTCCAGCGTTGATTGCCAACCTTGGATGCAGCTCCAGGTCCAAGTCCTATGAAGTCTTTATACCTCCAATACGATAAATTGTGTTGTGAGCGAAAATCATACGATTTCGCAAAAGAGCTGACTTCATAATGGTGATAACCCAATTGAGTCAATGTATCAATGGCACATTGATACATGAAGCCCTCTAATTCATTATCAACTGGTTGAATTTTTTGACGTCCAAAAGCCGTATTAGGTTCAATGGTTAAAGCATACAAAGAAAGATGAGTTGGATTCAATGTCACCATTTCCAAGATGGATGTTTTGAACTCATCAATGGTTTGGGTAGGTAAACCATACATTAAGTCGTATGAGATGTTGTTGATGCCACATTCATGAGCCCACTGTGTCACTTTTTTTAACATCCTCAAAATCGTGATGGCGAGTAATATGGTGAGTAAACGTTGTTGAACTGCTTGAACACCCATGCTTAATCGATTGACACCATGTTTTTTAAGACATGCCATTTTTTCATATGTCATGTCTTCAGGATTGATTTCTACACTGAATTCTTCAATGTTTCTCCATTTATTCTGAATGGATTCAAGAAGTCTTTCAAGTTGCTGTAACGATAATGCTGAAGGGGTTCCTCCCCCTATGTAACAGGTTTTTAAATGATGTGATGGGCATCCTTCAATGTCTTCAATTAATCGTTGAATGACTTGATCCGCAAGTCCTTCATGATAACGTGACTTCACAAAATCACAGTAAGCGCAAATATGGGTGCAAAATGGAATATGAAGATAAAGATGTTCAACGTGATTCATATTTCTTCACCACTTCATTGAGTTTACGCTTTAAGGCCACACTCATATCAATCTTATTGTCATGAATCAATGATAAACAGACAAACAAAACATCCATCAACTCATCTTCAATCCCATGACTATTGTTTTGATCAATTTCAACTCTTAATTCTTTCACTTCATCTTCCAAATACCCCATCATAGTTTGATTGGTATCGATTTTATCCCACCCTAAACGTTGACGCACTTCATTCATCAAGTTCATGAGGTCTGCAATGTGTTTCATAGTCCTCCTAAAGAAATAAGCAACCGAAGTTGCTTATTCATCCATGGATAAAACTGCCATGAATGCTTCTTGAGGAACTTCAACATTCCCTACTTGCTTCATGCGTTTCTTTCCTTCTTTTTGTTTTTCTAATAATTTCCGTTTCCGTGAGATGTCACCACCATAACACTTAGCCAAGACATTTTTTCGAAGGGCTTTAATGTCGGATCGAGCAATGACTTTATTTCCAATGCTTGCTTGAACAGGAATTTCAAACTGTTGTCTAGGGATGAGTTCCTTTAATTTTTCAACAATCACTTTACCTCGTCCATACGCAAAATCTCGATGGACAATGATGGATAAAGCATCGACTGATTCAGAATTAAGTAGAATATCCATTTTAACAAGTTTGGATTCGACATACCCAATAAATTCATAGTCAAAGGAAGCATATCCTCTAGAGATGGATTTTAATCGATCAAAGAAATCATACACAATTTCTGATAATGGAACTTGATAAATAAGTTGACGACGTTGATCATCAATCACCACAAGATCTTCATAAATCCCTCGCTTTTTATGACATAACTCCATCAATGCTCCAACATATTCATTAGGAACCATCATGGTAGCTTTTACAAAAGGTTCCTCAATGCGTTGAATCTTTTGCACAGGAGGAAGTAAGCTTGGATTATCGATGGTAATCATCGATCCATCGGTTAAATAGACATGATAAACCACAGATGGAGCAGTTGCGATAAGAGGAATTTTATACTCTCGTTCGATACGTTCTTGAACCACATCCATATGAAGTAGTCCTAAAAATCCACAACGAAACCCAAATCCTAACGCAACAGATGTTTCTGCTTCAAACTTGAGGGCAGCATCATTCAGATTAAGTTTTTCTAATGCTTCTCTTAAATCATTGTATTTAGAAGTATCCGTAGGATATAAACCACAAAACACCATGGAATTGAGTTCACGATAACCTTTAAGAGGTTCAAGCGAAGGACGATGAACATGGGTAATGGTATCCCCCACACGCACATCCTTAATCGATTTGATTGCTGCGGCAACCCAACCCACTTCTCCCGCCACAAGCTGTTGTTTCTTCACTTCCTTAGGCGTACGAACACCACATTCCACCACTTCATATTCAGCTTGAGTCGCCATAAAGCGCAGTTTGTCTCCAATCTTAATGGATCCATCCACCACACGAATGTACGCAATAATTCCGCGGTAAGGATCAAAAATGGAGTCAAACACCAATGCTTTTAAAGGCTTATTGATATCTCCTCTTGGAGGAGGGACTTTCTTAATCACTGCTTCGAGCACATCTTCAATGTTTAAACCGTTTTTTGCGGAAATAAGTGGCGCATCTTTAGCTTCTAAACCAATTGTATTTTCAATGGCTTCAATGACACGTTGAGGATCTGCACTTGGTAAATCCACTTTATTTATAACGGGAATGATTTCCAAGTCATTGTCTAGAGCTAAATATACGTTAGCTAAGGTTTGAGCTTCAATCCCTTGTGCTGCATCAACGACCAAGACTGCGCCTTCACATGCCGCTAAAGAGCGTGAAACCTCGTAGGTGAAGTCAACATGACCTGGGGTATCAATAAGGTGCAAAGTATATACTTCACCATCACGGGCCTTATATTGCAACTGAACTGCATTAAGTTTGATGGTAATCCCACGTTCACGCTCTAAATCAAGGGAATCTAAAATCTGTGCCATCATTTCACGACTGGCCACAGTTTGAGTTAATTCTAATATTCGATCTGCTAAGGTTGATTTACCATGATCAATATGCGCGATGATGGAAAAATTACGGATGCGAGATTGATCCATGGTCTATCCTCTCTTTCTTAATCATATGTTCAATAAAATAGGCATGCACAGCATCAATGCCGGTTAATTCAGGATGAAAAGCCAAGGCAAGCATGTTGTTTTGCAGCGCAACCACAATGTGGCCATCCACTTCACACAACACTTCTACCCCTTTTCCAACCTCTTCAATGTATGGTGCACGAATGAAAACGAGTTCTAAAGGTTGCTCACTGATATATTTAATCGGAGCGATGGTCGCAAAGGAATCCAATTGACGACCATAGGCATTACGTTTAACACGGATATCCATGACCCCTAAAGTGCTCACCGGTTGATTGGTGATTTCTTTTGATAATAAAATCAGTCCTGCACATGTTCCCATGACAGGACATTCTTGGTTAATTTTACTTTGAAGAGCTTCAAATAGCCCATTCTCTTTCATTTGTTTTGCCATAGCAGTGCTTTCACCACCGGGCAAGATGATTCCATCAATTCCTTCAAGATCACTCACTTTCTTAATGAGTCTACCTTGCACATGGAGTCGATAAAGGACATCCATGTGTTCTCTAAAAGCCCCTTGAATGGCTAATACACCAATGATCATTAATACCCTCGATCTGCCATCTTGTCTTCTTCTTTAACAGAATAAACATTGATTCCAACCATTGGCTCACCTAAATCTTCACTGACTTCAGCCAATATTTTAGGATCATTATAATGAGTGACTGCTTTAACAATCGCTGCAGCACGTTTGCGAGGATCACCTGATTTAAAGATACCTGATCCAACAAACACCCCATCACATCCTAATTGCATCATCATGGCTGCATCAGCAGGGGTCGCAACACCTCCAGCCGCAAAGTTAACAACAGGTAATTTTCCATGTTCATGCACATATTGCACCAAGTGAAGAGGAGCTTGGAGTTCTTTAGCTGCATGGTAAAGTTCAGCTTTTTCAAGTCCTTGAATACGACGAATTTCTGAATTCATCATTCTCATGTGTTTAACAGCCTCAACGACATCCCCCCGTTCCTGGTTCACCTTTTGTGCGAATCATGGATGCGCCTTCTGATATGCGACGAAGGGCTTCCCCTAAGTTTTTAGCACCACACACAAAAGGAACTTTAAACACTGTTTTATCGATATGAAGGGTTGGATCAGCCGGGGTTAACACCTCAGACTCATCAATATAATCCACTTCTAATGCTTCTAAAATTTGAGCTTCCACAAAATGACCGATTCTTACTTTCGCCATGACTGGAATGGTGACTGCGGCTTGAATCTCTTTAATCATTTTAGGATCTGAAGCACGAGCAACACCACCATCTTTGCGAATATCAGCAGGGACTCGCTCGAGTGCCATGACGGCACACGCTCCTGCTTCTTGAGCAATTAATGCCTCAGCTGCTGATGTGACATCCATTAATGACGCCACCTTTCAACATTTGGGCTAAGTTTTTATTGAGTTCATATTGTTTGTTCATACATT
>JAJOHZ010000035.1 GCA_021209625.1 Erysipelotrichaceae bacterium
TGCCCCAAATGCGATTAATCAGCAGTCCAATAAATTTTCTCATAAAGACCTCCTACTTTGATATCTTAACAAAGGACAAGACATGATACAATAGAGCATGAATAAGAAGAAATTTCGAATCAAAAAAAGATGGCTTATTGGTGTGTTGCTTGTTTCATTAATATTAAGTGAACTTTTTTATTTTTCACTTAAACGCTTTGTGGTTGATATTCAAACGCTTTCATGGAGTAAAAATCATGAAGACCTCAAAGGAACACGGATTGTCTTTATCAGTGATTTGCATTACGGTTTTAGTATGGATGATGCCAAGCTTAACGAATTAGTGACTTGGATCAATCGTTTGGACGCTGATATTATTCTGTTTGGTGGCGACCTTTTTGATCACCCATCAACTTTACTTCCCTGATGCAATAATGCAAGCTAATGTATCCTTAGGACTTAGTAAAATGAAATCAAATGTGGCAAAATTAGCCGTGTTAGGCAATCACGACCATGAATCCACTTCAACTTCAGCAATGACCACTCAAGTCTTACAAAACGGAGGATTTGATGTGTTAATCAATCAAATGCAGCGCATTGAAATTGGAAGTGGTGCACTGCAGATTGCAGGAATCGATTCTAGCCTATTAGGACAACCAAATGTTGAGCGCTCATTAGCCTTAGTGAACAGTGAAGAACTCGTTATCGTGTTAACACATGCACCCGATTTGTTTACCCAACTCCCATTATCAAAAGTGGATTGGCAATTATCTGGTCATAGTCATGGAGGGCAGATTGCACTACCGTGGATTGGTCCATTGATTACACCACCTGAAGCAAGAGACTATACCCATGGAACCTACTTCATCAACAACACTCGTCTTGATGTTTCCAATGGTTTAGGGGCAACAAGCATTAAAGCAAGATTCTTTGCAAATCCTACCATTCACCTTTTTATACTGGAATAAAGTCACCAAGATAAGTATTCAATTTGTAATATATTGAATGAACTTTGTATTATTATCCAAGTTTTATGAAAAAGATGTTAAAAATGTCACAAAAAATGGGATGATTTACACTTTGATGCTTTTGAACTGTTGTATGGGTAAAAAAATTGGTTTATAATTTATGTTACGTGATACAAAGGGAAAGAATATGACGACTATACTATTAGGATGCATCGCGTTTGCGCTTTTAGTTGTCTTTGACTTCAACAAAATTAAGATGAAAATCAAAGCACTGAACAGTTTGTTTGCTATTGGAGCAGGTCTTCTTTTCTATGCGTCCATACGACTTTTGATTGACACCCCAGCGGATTTTGATGTTCCTTTATTGGGTGTCATTTTTTTCTCTATCCTTAGTGGGGTCAGTGGTCTATTTATGTTTTATGCCTTGTTTGGCGCACTACCTTTCAAGAAAACTTACATTGAAGTGGATACCAATCATGTGATTGATACAGGCGTTTATGCTTTATGTCGTCACCCTGGTGTTTGGGGATTTTTCTTCCTCTATTTCTTTGCCTTTTTAGCATCCGGTCGTTGGATTGTGCTTCAAGCAACCATCGTATGGACTGTTTTTGATATTATTCATGTTTGGTTTCAAGATCGTTACTTCTTTCCAAGAATGCTTAATGGCTATCTTCACTATCAAAAGTCTACCCCCTTTTTAATCTTCAATGCACATAGCATTCAACGATGTGCTCAATCACTTGGAAAGTAGGTTCACTCAATGACAATGGATCAAATGCTTAAAGCAAAACGCTATGATGAATTGTGGCAGAAATATTGCAGCTGGCTAGACTTTTCGATTGAACAATTTATGGAAATTCAAAACCGCTTACTGCTTGAGCAAATTGAACTTTATTCTAAATCAGAACTTGGTCAAAAAATCATGAGGGACATACACCTACTTCCGTAGATGAGTTTAGACGACTTGTCCCCTTAACCACATACGAAGATTATGCTGATTTATTGCTGCCAAAAAACAAGGATGTTTTACCCGGGGAACCCATTGTTTGGATTCAAACAACATGGGAAGGTGGAAAATCTCCAATTAAAGTAGCCCCATACACACGTGCCATGATTGACATGAATCGTGAGTTTGCCTTGGCATGCTGTATTTTATCAACAAGCACTAAAAAAGGTGAATTCAAACTTCGCCCTAACATGAACTTTTTAAATGGGATGGCTCCCCTTCCTTACTTAACAGGATTACTTCCTTATTCGATTCAAGGTGATTACACCGTTAATTTCTTCCCAGACATTGAAGAAGGCAACAAGATGAGTTTTGGCGAACGTAATAAAGTTGGTTTCAAGCAAGGCATGCAAAAAGACATTGATCTTTTCTATGGCTTAAGCAGCATTATTGTTCGTATGGGTGAGAGTTTTTCTGAGGGGTCCAGTGGATCTAAAAACATGGATATCTTATCTTATGATATGAAAATGCTCTATCGTTTAGCCAAAGCAAAACTCAAAAGCAAAATCAAAAAAGAACCTATGTATCCAAAGGATGTTTTCGACTTAAAAGGATTTGTTTGTGCTGGCACTGATTCTTTGCATTTTAAGAAAAAAATCGAAAAATACTGGGGTGTTAAACCATTAGAAATCTTCGGTGGAACTGAAGCATGTGCCATCGGATCAGAATCATGGTCCAAAAACGGTATTATCTTATGGCCAAACATTTGCTTTTATGAATTTATTCCTATCTCTGAATTTTATAAAAACCTTGAAAACCCAAAATATACCCCTAAGACGTATCTTATTAATGAGTTAAAAAGCAGACGAGTACTACGAAATTGTCATTACCACCCTTAAAGGGGGGGGCATTTGCTCGTTATCGTATTGGGGATGTGTTTAAATGTGAATCGCTCACAAGGGTGGAAGATGGCATTATGTTGCCTCATTTCAGGTTTGTTGATCGTATTGCTCCGGTTATTGACTTAGCAGGATTCACACGCATCACTCAAGCAACCATCAATGAAGTGATTAAGATGTCTAAATTAGACATTCATGATTGGTTTGCGATTAAAAAATTCGATGATGAACAACGCCCTTTTGTTTCCATGTACCTTGAGATTAAACATCCAGATCATGGTCATGGGTTAGATCATCCTGAGCTAATTAAAGATACTTTAGAAATCTATTTCAGATACATTGATGAAGACTACAAGAGTTTGAGAAAAATGCTTGGTATTGATCCACTTCAAGTCAATATTATCCCTTTAGGGACAATTAAAAAGTATGAAGACAGTGTCAATCATCAAATTTATCGTGTTAATCCTAATTTCTTTGACGTCACTGAGATGTTAAAACTAGCTTCACTTAGGCAGGGAGGTGATGACTTATCTTAATTCATAACTTAATCTATTGGGGAGTACCAGCACTGGTCTTTGTGGCAAACACAGTCCTGTTTCTGATACTTGCCTTATCCAAAAAAGACAAGCAAGTCATAACCTTCATGTTGTTTATGGGCGCAATGGCCAGCTGGCCAGCAGCATCCCTCTTCATGAAACTTCAGCTTGTTCCAGGTACACTGACATGGAATAGAATCATGGTTTCTGCCATGTTGATGATTCCCTATTTCGCGTACTTTTTTGTCAGTGTCTTTACTGGCACACGCAAAAAAATCTCATTGGTTGTGATTACCATTGTGATTCTAGCATTACAGGTCTTTAATGGAATGGGACTTATCATTAGTAATGCTTCCATGGTTGAAGTCATGGTTGAAGGTATCCCTCGCCTTGAATTGGATTATTCGATTGGACCTATTGCCCCTTACATGTTTGGGATTATCTTCATCATGCTAGCGTTAACCATGCGTATGATGACCAAAGCCATAAAAAATGGTAGCAAGTCTTCTCACCGACTCAAACCTGTCTTATTTGGATTTGTGGTCTTGTTTGTCGGTATGATGTTCAACTTACTGCCTGTGCTTGGCAAGTATCCAATTGACTTGTTCTTTGGTTTGATTACATCACTGATTATGTTTTATGCGGTATACAAGACACGTGTTGTTGAACTTAAGTTTGTGATCACACGTGCCGTGGTGTTTACAGCTCTCCTTACGTTGCTTGTAACTGCTTCTGTGGCGATAGTTAAGCAAATTACACTGTTTTTTGGTAGTACTTTTGATGGATTAGGCATTCAGAATCAAACTCTGATTTCAACATTGATTTCAATTGTCATGTTTCTACCACTATTCAGTATTGTTAAAAAATTGGTTGAAGACTACTTCTATAAAGTTGAACAACGTCACCACAATTTAATCAAACAGTTTACACTTAAAGTCTCAAATAACTTGAATTTAGATGCCATCAGTGATGAGTTATTGAAAGTCATCAAAGACATCACTGATCATGATCGTGCTTACTTATTCTTAGAGAATGCTGAAACTTCGCATTATGAGTTCCATGCGTCAATTAAGAAACTGGATAAAGTCACTTTCACCATGTTAAAAACGCATCCATTTGTGCATTGGTTTAAGCGTTATGATGATATCATTTATGACCAATTCATTGATGTTCATCCATTCTTTAAAACCATGTGGGATAATGAGCGCAACAATTTACTTCTTATGCGCTTTGAAGCAGCTATTCCCCTCAAATACAATGGTCAACTCATTGGAATGCTCCTAATTGGTTCTAAAGATGCAACAACCCGACTTGCTGAGTCAGTCCTTAACCAAGTTGCAACCTTATGTGCAACGGCTGCCATCACGATTTCAAATGCTAAACTTTATGAAAAGACAAAACGTGAAGCGATAGTTGATAGTTTAACAAATGTGTATAATCGTCGTTATTTCATGGATACTCTCAACGAGTTAAGCAAGAATGTACGTCAACAATCGCTCGCATTGATTATGCTCAACATTGATATGTTCTCTCTTTATAACGATCTATATGGGCATGTAGCTGGAGATAAGGCACTCATCAAACTTGCGAACACAATCAAAACAATCTGTGGATCACAAGGTCATATATGCCGATATGGTGAAGATACCTTCGCAATACTACTTCCATATGCTGATTCAAAAATGGCGTACGAAATGGCTGAGAAGATTCGTCTTCGTATGTCAACCTTAAGTATGGCCAATGATAATCAAACCCAACGCTTTATTACCATTTCTTCCGGCATTTGTGTCGCTCCTACCCTCGCCAATGATGGCAATGATTTGCTTCATAAAGCAAACATCACCCTTCGATCAGTGAAAACCAATGGCAAGAATCAATCTTTAATTTATGATGAAGAAGTGGTAGAAAAACAGGCTCAAGGCAGTGAGGAAATGAATATGGCGACAATTTATGCGCTTACCGCTGCCATTGATGCCAAAGATCACTTTACCTTTGGTCATTCTCAACGTGTTGCACGATACGCTTGTGCGATTGCGGAAGAAATGAATGCTTCAAAAGAAGAAGTTGAACTTATACGTACCGCTTCACTGCTTCATGATATCGGAAAGATTGGTGTGCCTGAAAGTATTCTCACTAAACAAACCGCACTCAGTGATGAAGAATATGAAACCATGAAACGTCATGTGGACATGTCAATCACCATCATTAAATACCTTCCTTCCTTCTCTCATGTGATTCCAGCCGTAATGGGACATCATGAACGTTGGGATGGATATGGTTATCCTCGTAAGATTGCAGGAGAGAATATTCCTTTCTCAGCTCGATGTATTGCGATTGCGGATGCCTTTGATGCGATTACCTCAGATCGTCACTATAAGTCATTCTTAAGCACTGAACATGCTCTAGAAGAGATTGAACGTAATGCTGGAACTCAATTCGATCCACAACTCGCTCAAGCATTTGTAAGAGTAGTCAAGAGTGGACGGTTAATCATTGAACCCTCCAGAAACAACACAATTACTCAAAAAACAGACTTTCTATCCATGAAAGCATAAAAAAGTGTGAGTTCATTGAGGTGAACTCACACTTTTTCTATTTCACTACGATGTTAACAATCTTATTCTTGACTACAATTTCTTTGACAATCGTTTTATCTTGTAATGTTTCTATTACACTAGGAATGGACTTGGCAAGACTTAACACAACACTGTCTTCTTCATCAACTTTAATCGTGAATTTTCCTTTGAGTTTGCCATTGATTTGTACAACCATTTCAACTTCAGAAAGCACTAAGTACGTTTCATCATGAACTGGCCATGGTTCATAGGTAATCCCTTGATTACCACTGACATGTTCCCAAATTTCTTCTCCTAAATGAGGAGCAAACGCTGAAAACATTTTAATGAATCCTAGAGCATATTCTTTATAGACACTACTTGCCTTATAACACTCATTGATGAAGATCATCATTGAGAGATTGCAGTATTTAGATTCAGTGTTTCAATGTCTGAAGATACTTTTTTAACGGTTTGATGATAGACACGATCAAGTTCATGTGAATTCTCAACACTGAGTCGTGATTCTTCCATAAACAAGCGATACACACGATCAAGCCAACGACGTGATCCTTCCATATTCGAATCAGACCATGGAAGAGCTGCTTCTAAAGGTCCCATAAACATTTCGTATACTCTTAGGGTATCTGCACCATGAGATTTAACATAATCATCAGGATTGAGAACATTCCCTCGTGATTTGGACATCTTTTCACCGTTCTCACCTAAAATCATGCCTTGGTGGAAAAGACGAATAAACGGCTCTTTGGTTGATACAACACCTAAATCAAACAACACTTTATGCCAGAATCGAGCGTAGAGTAAATGCAAGACAGCATGTTCTGCTCCACCCACATATAAATCTACAGGAAGCCAATGATCAAGTAATGCCTTATCACCAATCGCATGTTCGTTGTGTGGATCAATGAATCGCAAGTAATACCAACATGACCCTGCCCATTGTGGCATGGTGTTGGTTTCTCGTTTTCCTTTGACTCCGTTTTCTTCCACAAACAACCAATCAGTCGCATGTGACAATGGAGATTCTCCACTATCACTTGGGCGATATTGGCTCACATCAGGAAGTTCCAATGGAAGATCCTCTAATGGAACTGTTTTAAGGGTTCCATCTTCTAAGAAAATGACAGGGATCGGTTCACCCCAATAACGCTGACGTGAAAATAACCAGTCTCTCAATTTATAGGATGTTTTAGCTTCTCCACACCCTTCTTTGGATAAGAAGGCAATCATCGCATCAATGCCTTCTTGTTTGTTTAAGCCATTGATGAAACCCGAATTGATGTGGATACCATCACCTGTGAAGGCCGATACGCTGATATCGCCTCCTTCAAGCACTTCCACAATGTTCAAGTCATACTTCTTCGCAAACTCATAATCACGCTCATCATGGGCTGGAACAGCCATGATAGCACCAGTTCCATAAGAGATTAAGACATAGTCTGCAATCCAAATCGGTACTTTTTCATGCGTAACTGGATTAATCGCATAGGCTCCTGTGAAGACTCCACTCTTTTCTTTGTTTAGTTCGGTACGATTAAGATCCGATTTCATCGAAGCTTCTTGAATGTAAGTTTCCACAGCTTCTTTTTGCTCAGGAGTGGTAATCTGTTTCACAAAAGGATGTTCAGGCGCTAATACACAGTAAGTAGCTCCATAAAGAGTGTCTGGACGTGTGGTAAACACGGTGAAAACTAAGTCATGATCAGCAACTTTAAAATCCACATTCGCACCAACCGATTTTCCAATCCAGTTGATTTGCATTTCTTTGGTGGAGGTTGGCCAATCCACCATCTCTAAATCCTCAAGTAAACGCTCAGCATAACGTGTGATACGAAGGACCCATTGACGCATTAGTACACGAAATACCGGATGATTTCCACGCTCACTGCGACCATTAATGACTTCTTCATTGGCTAACACTGTACCCAGTTCTGGACACCAGTTGACAGGAAGTTCTGCCACATAGGCTAAATCCATCTCAACCAGTTTTGTAAAGATCCATTGCGTCCATTTATAGTAATCAGGATCGGTGGTGGACAATTCTCTATCCCAATCATAGGAAAGGCCTAACGATTTAATCTGACGTCTGAAGTTCTCAATGTTTTGCTTGGTGAAAGCTGCAGGATGATTTCCTGTCGCCATCGCAAACTGCTCTGCAGGTAAACCAAAAGCATCCCATCCCATTGGATGAAGCACATTATATCCTTCCATGCGTTTTTTACGCGCTACAATGTCTGTTGCGGTGTAACCTTCAGGATGACCGACGTGAAGTCCTGAACCTGATGGATAAGGAAACATATCCAAGACATAATATTTAGGTTTTAATAAATCACGAGTGTCTGTTTTAAATGATTTGTTTGCATCCCAATAAGCTTGCCACTTTTTTTTCGACGTGTTGATGATTGTACATGTATTTTCTCCTTTGAAAATAAAAAAAAAGTACCTCTAAGGACGCTATGTGCGTGGTACCACCTTAGTTCATGACATTGTCATGCACTCAATGTTTGATAAGGGAAACACCCAGAAACCAGTGTGTTGACGAGTTCATTACGACTTAGTCTCATTTTCACCAACCATGAGATCTCTACAACGTAAGTCCATAACTACTACTTCAAAGCATTTCTTCCTTCATTCTACAAAACCACAATCTCTGTGTCAATGAAAAGGTGAACACCTTTTCTTAAACTAAGGATATGTGCTAAAATGACACCATTATGAAAAGCGATCATTTATCACCCTTTCCTTATTCGAACACGAATAAACGATACCATACCCTCACTTACTACTATGAACAAACCTATGGCGGTAAAGTGGCCAAATTAGCCTTAGACGCTGGGTTTTCATGTCCTCATATCTTCAATCATCACCAAGGAGGATGCACGTTTTGCTCCATAAGAGGATCAGGTGATTTTACTTTTTCAAACATTGAATTAGATAAGCAGATGAAGGCACAAGAAGCTCTGATGCAACGTAAATGGCCTAATGCGAAGACCATTGCATACTTTCAAGCTTATTCTAATACTTACGCTCCACTTGAAACCCTTAAGCAAATCTATGATCCTTTTTTTGATGACACTTATAATCATGTGGAAGTGGCCATTGGAACCCGCAGTGATTGCTTGGATGATGAAATCATTGCCTATTTTAATGAGAAATCAAAGTTAAAGCCCATCACCATTGAACTGGGAGTTCAAAGCATTCACCCGAGCACTTCCAGACTCATCAATCGTCAACATTCTTTAGAGAATGTCGAGGAAGTATTAGAAAAGTTAAAACACACCAACATCAAAGTAGTGTTGCACATGATTAATGGACTTCCTAAAGAAACCCATGAGATGATGATTCAATCCATTCAATGGGTGGCTAAGCAACCCATTCATGGTGTTAAGATTCATATGCTTCATGTGTTGGAAGGCACTGTCATGGGAATAGCCTATAAACATAAGCCATGGCCATTATTAACCCTTGATGATTATGTATCCTTGGTGGTTGATCAACTTGAATACTTACCTCCTACCATGGTCATTCATCGCTTAACTGGTGATGCTTTAGAATCGGATCTATTAGCACCGATGTGGACCATAAAAAAAGTCAACGTCCTCAATCACATTGACATGGAGTTTGCACGAAGAAAAAGCATGCAAGGAATTAAATATGAGAAGTAAAAACATCAATCATGTGGTTCATGAATGGCTAAATGACCTTATTCAACCTAATGATATTATTGTGGATGCGACCTGTGGTCAAGGTTACGATACCTTGTTTTGCTTGCAAAAGGGAGCAAATGTATTGGGATTTGATGTTCAAAAAGAAGCCATCCTTAAAACCAAGCAAACATGTTCTGATTATAACCAACTACAATTGATCAATGATTCTCATGCTTATTTAAGTCAATATATTACTCAATTTAATGGCATTGTCTTTAATCTAGGTTTTCTTCCCAACTCAGATAAATCAATCATTACCACAGCAACATCAACCATTCAAGCATTTGAATCAGCTTTAGAATGTTTACCTAAACAAGGGTGGATGTGTGTGAGCTTTTATCGTGGACACGAAGGTGGCGAAGAAGAAGCACAACTGGGTATCCAATGGATGCAAGATCATCTGCACATCATTAAAACGTACACCTATGAAGGAGTCAATCGTGCTCCTATTGCGATGTTAGGAATTAAACGATAAACATAGATTCTATATTTGAATATTGAAGAAATGGATGGCTGCCCCCGCAATCATGACCACACACCACGAGATCAAGTACCATGGATGTGCTTTTCTTAATATCATCCACAGTAAGATTGGAATCATGACTGCTAGACTGACTAATAAAATCATCAATTCATTCTCAAACAACACAATTCCAATATAAACGAGAATGGCCATTAAAGGAAGTGTGAGTAAGGTGGCTAAGACAGCTGTTTTGAAGTCTTCTTTATCAAGAAGTGTTTTAAGAGCATAAAACAAGACCAATGTAATTCCTAAGTAGGCAAGAAACATAAACAAGGCATTGAGTAGATTAAATTCATTGTTACCACCCTGCATACTTATGGAATTGATGAGAATGGCTAAGGCAATAAATCCAAGATTAAACAATAAGAAACCACCAAACACAATGGAAAGAATGACGATAATCCAACGTATTGTAACATTGCTTTTCATAAGTGTTACTCCTTTCTTGAAAAAAAACAAACGTGAAAACCAAATTGGTGTTTGATTTTCACGTTTTTATGTGTCCATGGGAGTTGACCTTGAAAGAGTTATCTTTCTATACCTTCATTATACTCCTATATATGCTTTCTTCAACACGATTCTAAATAAATCGAATGCTCTTCTCGATCTTAATATCCTCATTAAGTGACAACATCACTGGGCAATATTTATGCACCAGTGTTAATGCATGTTGTGCTTTCTCATAGTCTTGTCCTTCGAGTTGAACATAGAATACCATGCTTACAGAAGTGAGTTCTTTCGCTTTGGAGTCTTGATTCACTTCAAAACTCATATCAATCTCTTTCATGACATGGTTTAACTGCATCTTATCTAAAATGCTGTCCAGGACATAGCCACCACACGCTCCAATGGATGCAACAAGCATCTGAACTGGGGAATATCCTAGTCCTTTTTTTAATATCCAATGAGCATTCTCATGGCTCATTTCATAGCCTTGTTCACCCATCACCATTGATAAGTTATACATGTTTGACTCTCCTTGCTTCATTAACACGCTCATTATAGCAGAACTGTTTCTTATTGTGAAACATATAACAACTATATCCTAACCAATGTTTGTCTGCGTGATTCATTTCATCTGTTTCCAGTGACATGTAACCACAATCTTAATAACCATAAGCCATTTAAATATGGTTTTTAAGATTTTAAAACCGTTGTGTTCACTAGAATCATAACGTTGATTTAAATCATCACAAAAATAGACAAACACACAAACAATCAATAAATAAGTAACACTAATCAAGGTCTTGTTTGTACACTAATCCAATTTCAGAGCGAATACGATCCAAGGTTTCCATCAGTTCAAGTGTAAACTGATGTGAGGCAACCTCATGTGAAAGGTTGCCCTTGTTAATAGCATCAATCATGGCTTGAGTTTCATAGTGGTAACCTCGTTTTTGATGTTCCTCACTGATGAAGGTCTCTACTTTATCTTCAGAGTAACACGTTGCTTCATTTGCCATCCAAAATAAAGGGACAACAATTCTTCCTTTTTCCCCGTAAATGATTAAATCATTGACAAGGTTCACTTCAATGGATGCACTTAACATTGCAAGCATTCCATTAGGATATCTAGCATTCATTACTGTCGTACCATCGACACCTGTTTGCGTGAAATTGACTTGGGCACTGATTGATTCGGGGGTGCTCTTGGCTAAATAATTGGCCATAAGCACAGGATATATTCCAACATCAAGGAGTGCTCCACCACCTAAATCAGGATTTAAATGTCTTCCTTGAGGATCTCTATTTCCACTGAAACCAAAATTAGCTTGAATTACCTTTACTTCACCAATTCTATCTGTTTCAATCCATTCAAAAACCTTTTGAATGGTCGGTAGAAATAATGTCCATAACGCTTCCATGATGAAGCGTTTTTCTTCTATCGCAACGGCGATAACTTGTTTTGCTTCTTTTGCATTCATTGCAAATGGTTTTTCACATAAGACATGCTTCCCTGCTTTTAATACCTTGATTGAAATCTCTGCATGGAGTGTATGTGGTGTAGAAACATAGACGGCTTCAATATCAGGATCATTTAAAAAAGCTGCTTCATCATCATAATAGCGCTCAATATGATGTCTTTCACAAAACAAACGTCCTTTATCTTTGTTTCGAGCATAAGCAGCAATAATCTTCGACCCACTTACCTTATTGAAATCACTTGCAAAAGCTTCCGCAATCCCACCTGTTGCATATAAACCCCATTTCATGATGTAACCCTCCTGTTTAAAATTTCAATTCAACGATAATTTATCTTAATCATACACCCTCTCATACGAATAATCTTACAAAGAAAGAAAAATCAAATCTAAACTAATCATTGAGATATAAATGTTTTTCTTACACTATTGATTGATGAGGACTAAGTCATTAATTTCGCATAGATAAAACAACATACATTTCATGAAACCTAAAAACCTAAAAGAAAAGAAGATGACTCACTTACGAACATCATCTTCCATTTAATAGTCCAACTTCAATCATTTGACATTGTTCTTTATAGAATAGTTAGTTTTCAATCCCATACTCATAAGCTAAATATTCGCTGTAGGTTGTTCTTTTATCCACAATAGTCCCATCCTCTTTGATTTCAATGATACGATTTGCTATGGTTTCCACAAACTGACGATCATTACAAACAAAGATTAATTCACCCTTATAGGATGTTAATGAGTTATTCAAAGACTGAATTGATTCTAAATCCAAGTGATTGGTTGGATCATCAAGGATGAGTAAGTTAGGACCTTCCAACATGGATTTTGACAACATGCAACGCGCTTTTTCTCCCCCAGATAAAACTTTGACAGACTTTAGTGGTTCATCACCACTAAACAACATACGTCCTAAGAAACCACGAATATAAGACAAATCATCAATGAGCGTATAGTTAGACAACCACTCCAAAATCGATTGAGAACTCATGAAGAACTCACGATTATCACGAGGAATGTATGATTTTCTAGTGGCTTGTCCAAGTGATACTGAACCACGATCGGGCATGACTTTACCATCAATGATGTCCAACAATAACGTTGTTTTTAAAGGATCGCCTATGATTAACACTTTATCCCCTTGCATTAAGGAAAACGAAACATTTTCTAGAAATGCGACCTCTGTTTGCTTTGAAACTTGTTCCAGAAAAAGAATGGATTTCCCTGATTCTCTTTCTGGTTTAAAGTCAATGAATGGGTATTTTCGTCCACTAGGTTTTAAATCATCCAATTCGATTTTATCCAGTGTTTTTTTACGTGATGTTGCTTGTTTTGATTTTGAAGCATTGGCTGAGAATCGAGCAATGAACTCTTCTAATTCTTTAATCTTATCTTCTTTTTTCTTATTGCTTTCTTTTAACTGTCTTGATAATAGTTGACTTGATTCATACCAGAAATCATAATTACCTGAGAATATTTTAATACTACCAAAGTCCACATCAGCAATATGGGTACACACTTTATTTAAAAAGTGTCTGTCATGACTGACGATAATCACAGTATTTTTGTAGTTGATTAAAAACTCTTCCAACCAAGCGACTGCTTTAACATCAAGGTTATTGGTTGGTTCATCAAGAAGCAATGTATTGGGTTGTCCAAACAAGGACTGAGCAAGTAAAACTTTTACTTTCTCACTCCCCGTTAACTCACTCATGAGTGAGTCATGCAAATCAACACTGACTCCTAAACCACTTAACAGTGTTGCAGCATCACTTTCTGCGTTCCATCCATCCATCTCAGCAAACTTATCTTCCAGTTCCCCAGCTAAAATACCATCTGCTTCACTAAAATCCGCTTTCGCATACAACTTGTCTTTAGCCTCCATAATCTTATAGAGTGCTTCATTGCCCATCATCACTGTATCTAAAACAGTGTACTCAATCATAAGCAAATTGATCTTGTTTTAGCATGAATAACGTTTCATTTTCAGGGATAACCACTTGACCATAATCAGGTTCTAAAATCTTTACTAAGAATTCTTAAAAAAAGTTGGA
>JAJOHZ010000047.1 GCA_021209625.1 Erysipelotrichaceae bacterium
TAAACGGCGGTGATTTAAACAGCTGGACAGATTCGCTTCATCTCCGCGAAAAGCTGAAACTTGGTGATGACAGCGCAGAGCTGCATGCCAAAGATACGTTACAGGGTGGGGATTACTACGGTTTTCCCGCAGATATCCATGCTCAAGTGGTAGGATTTAACACACCGATACAACCTCATCAGAAGGTTTTAGATGCGTGTGGTGCACCTGGAGGTAAATCCATCATGATGGCCATGAGTGTGTCTGATCAGGCTGAAATCATCTGTAGTGATGTCTCAAGTCATCGTTGTGAGCTTGTTAAGAAAGTGGTTAAGCAAGCTGGTTTAAAAAGCATACAAGTGCAAGTCATGGATGCGAGATTAGCTCATGAGCATTTTTGATTCCGAGCATTTTGATGGAATCCTTGCGGATGTTCCATGCTCTGGTTTAGGTGTGCTTAGACGTAAGCCAGAAATTAAGCACTTTATAACCCCAGAGGACATTGATCAGCTTGTTTCATTGCAAGCTCAAATCTTAGAAAGTTGTTCAAAGGTGCTCAAAGTTAATGGTTGGCTTGTATACAGCACATGTACACTGAATAAAAAAGAAAATGAAAAAGCAAATTGAATACTTCTTAGCTCAACATGATGATTTTGTTTGTGAGTCAATAACCCCATTTGATAGTTTTAAAACAGGTGGGGATGGATTTTTTATGGCAACTTTACGGAAAATAAAGTAAAATAGTCCCATGAAACCTTCAATCTATAGTTTAACTTACCCTCAACTTGAAACATGGTGTATCGACCATGGTTTTAAAGCTTTTCATGCGAAAAATTTGTTTCGTTGGTTATATCAAAAACGAGTGGATTCTTTTAACTTAATGAGTGATCTATCCCTTTCACTTCGTGATGCATTAGCCAGTGATTTTGAAATGAAAGGATTAATTGAAGTTGAAAAGCAAGTATCGTCGGATGGCACTCGTAAATACCTTTTACAACTTGAAGATTTATCCATGGTTGAAACGGTATTGATGGTTCAACCTTATGGATACAGTGTGTGTATTTCTTCTCAGATTGGGTGCAATATGGGATGTGCTTTTTGTGCGTCTGGGCTCATCAAGAAATCACGTGATGTTCGAGCAGATGAAATGGTACGTCAATTGTTGCATGTCCAGAAGGATTTAGATCAGGATGCACTTCGTGTTTCACATATGGTGGTAATGGGCATAGGTGAACCCTTTGATAATTACGATCATGTGATGAATACGATTCGTATTCTTAATCATGATTTAGGGTTAGCCATTGGTTCTCGTCATATGACGGTATCCACATGTGGTGTCCCTGCCGGCATTAGGAAATTTGCTTTAGAACCTTTTCAAGTGAACTTGGCCATATCTCTCCATGCCCCTAATGATGAACTGCGTTCTTCCATTATGCCGATCAATCGTGCATTTCCATTAAAAGAATTAATGAGTGCATTGGAGTTCTATTTTAAACATTCCAATCGTAAAGTGACGTATGAGTACATTTTGTTGAAGGATGTGAATGATAGTGTCGCTCATGCGAAAGAATTAGCTGCACTGATTAGAGGACAACATGTGTATGTGAATCTTATTCCATACAATAAAGTTGAAGAACAACCTTTTGAGCAAGTGACACCTCAACAAGCACAACGTTTCTTTGAAACGTTAAGAAAAGCAGGAATCACAGCTACATTAAGAATGGAACATGGGGCTGATATTGATGCTGCATGTGGACAATTGCGTAGTAAAAAGTTGAAAGGATGTCAAATATGAAGTGTGTTGGAATAAGTGATGTTGGACGTCTTCGTCAACGCAATGAGGATGCATATTTTATTCATGAAGAACCATTGATTGCCATTGTATCAGATGGGATGGGTGGAGCTCCATATGGTGATGTCGCTTCAAAACAGACGATTCACTCTTTTAGTCAACTTCTCTTAAAAGACAAAACATGGAATCAAGAAACGCTGCTTTCTTTTGTGAATCAAACCAATCAAGACGTGGTTGAATACAGTATTGCCCATCCTAAGACACATGGCATGGGGGCAACATTAGTGGCTTTTCTAAAAAAAGATAATCAAGCTTGGTTAATTAACGTTGGTGATAGTCGTGCTTATGGATTGAAGGGAAATCAATTGTTGCAACTGAGCGATGATCACACCATGATGAATGAATTCTTAAAGCGAAATAATCATCAAGAACCTCAAATTGATCAACGTTTTAAACACATGTTAACTTCTGTGATTGGTATGCCTAATGGATGTATTGCGGATATTACTTCAATCAGTGATCCGTATGACATGATATTACTTTGCAGTGATGGATTGAGTAATCTTATATCACAGGCAAGTATGATTGAAGTATTAACGTCACAAATATTACTTGATCAAAAAGCACAGAAACTGATTGAACTGGCGAATCAAGCAGGAGGTAGTGATAATATCACTCTCATTATTATTGATATGGGAGGAGATACACATGAGTAACATTATTAGAAACCGATATCTCGTAACACGTAAACTCGGTGAAGGAGGGATGTCTGATGTCTACATGGCAACAGATACTTTACTTAATCGAGAAGTGGCCATTAAAATCCTTCGTCAAGAATTGTCGGTTGATCCTGTCAATCTTTTACGTTTTCAACGAGAAGCAAACGCAGCAAGTAAATTAAACCATCCTCACATTGTTGAGATTTTTGATGTGGGTGAAGAAGATGGTCGTCATTACATTGTCATGGAAGTGGTGAAGGGTAAAACGCTCAAAGAACTTATTCAACAGCGGGGGGCATTGGACATTAAGGAAGCCATATTCATCATGCGTCAGATCATTTCTGCCGTAGCACATGCTCATACCAACAACATCATACACCGTGACATTAAGCCACAAAACATTTTAGTTAAAGATGATGGGTCGATAAAAATTGCTGATTTTGGGATTGCGATGGCGATGGATGCTACTCAACTTACCCAAGTGGATTCCGTCATGGGTTCTGTTCATTACATGGCTCCAGAATGTGCTCGTGGTGAAATTGCTTCAATTCAAAGTGATGTGTATTCTTTAGGAATTGTTTTTTATGAGCTTTTAAGTGGACATGTTCCTTATGCTGCTGAAGTGTCAGTTCAAGTGGCGTTAAAACACATGCAAGAAGATTTTCCTTCGATAAGATCGTTTAACCCTTCGATTCCACAATCGATTGAAAACATTATCTTTAAGGCTACAGCTAAAAGCAAATCTTTTCGTTTTGAATCAGCGAATGATATGTTAATATCACTTGATGAAGCAATGGATCGTAAGAATGAAAAGAAATTGGTGTTTGAAAAAGAAGTGAACTTGGATTCGACACAAATCTACCAGAAAGTTGAAGTTAAAGAGTCTAAAACATCTTGGTGGATTACATTGTTTGTGGGAATATTACTTTCAGGACTAATTCTGTTTTTAGGTGTAGAAGCCACCTCATGGTTTAATCGTGAGCCGGTTGATAACAGTGTTGAAGTTCCAAACATTGTGGGAATGACGTTCTCTGAAGCAAGAGAAGCATTGGAAGATGTTGGGCTCTTCTTAAGTACCAATGTACGTTATCAACTAACGGATGATGTGGAATTTGGTAAGATCATTTCTTATACACCAGGCATGAATGCGAAAGTTGAAAAAGGGACTGCCATCTCAGTGTTAATTTCAGATGGTATTTATGTGGTTGTGGGTGATTATGTGGGACAAACCATTGACAGTGTTCAGGAGCAACTCGCTGGGACACGCATCATGATTCGTGTTGAAAAAGAACAAAGTTTTGAAGTACCAGCGGGTACCATCATTCGTCAAGAACTATTAATGCCTAATGACAAATTAGATCCACGGCGTCAATATGAAATCAAATTGGTTGTTTCCACTTTTGTGGAAATCATTACGCCAAGCTTAATTGGTTTGCCGATTGAAACTGCCGTTGGTCAGCTTGAAAGTCAAGGTGTGGTTGTATCATTAAGAAAATTATCCACCGAAGGACTCAGTGATGAAGAATTAGAAAATATTCAGTATAACGTTGTGATTGGGATGTCTGTTGAACCTGGTACATTGTACACACAAATTGAAGGACGCTCTTTAGAGTTAACGTATTATCCATGAGTCAGATGATTAAAGCTCGTTGCATTAAACACATCTCAAATCATTACTCATTCATCATTGATGGTGTTTCCACTGTGGTTAAAGCCAGTGGTAAGCTTCGTCTTGGATTGTCACCGATGGTTGGTGATTGGTGCGAACTGGTTAAGAGTCAAGAAGAGTACGTGATTCAAAAAGTACTTCCTCGATTCAATCAATTGATTCGTCCTTCCATTGCGAATGTGGATCAAGCCATCGTGGTGACGTCACTGTTTAGACCAGACTTTTCAGAGACACTGCTTGATCGTCAACTCATGCTCATTGCCTATGAAAACATTGAACCTGTCATTATCATTACTAAATGCGATTTAGTGAAAGCGGATGATCCTGTTTTTGAACAGGTTAAAATTTATGAAAAAGCAGGATACACAGTTTTTATACACAGGCAAAGGTTATGAAAGTGATGCGATCTTAAATCAGTTAGCAGGCAAAATCAGTGTCCTCACAGGGCAAAGTGGAGCTGGAAAGAGTGCTTTAATCAATCGCTTAGATTCAAGTTTTCAACTTCAAACGCAAGAAACATCAAAAGCACTCAACCGTGGTAAGCATACCACTCGGCATGTGGAACTTCATCAAGTGGGAGAGGGTTATCTTGCGGATACGCCAGGATTTTCTTCACTGTCTTTTGCTCACTGTGATGAACACGTGTGTGCCCACTTGTTTAAAGAGTTCGCTCCCTATGTCGGGAAATGTCGTTTTAGAAATTGCTTGCATGTGAATGAACCTGATTGTGCCATTAAAGATGCAGTGATTCATAACGAAATTGCTCAATCCCGACTAGAAAACTATCAAGAAATCATCGCATTAATCAAAGAGGAGAAAAGAATATGATCTGTGCACCTTCACTTTTAGCAGCAAACTTTGTTTGCTTAGAAAAGCAATTAACGACACTGCAAAATAAAGGCATCACATGGTTACACTATGATGTGATGGATGGGTATTTTGTGCCCAATCATTCATTTGGGGCTGATATTTTAAAGCAAATTAAAGCTCAGTTTAATTTTGTATATGATGTTCATCTCATGGTTTCATCGCCTAAGATATTCATCGAATTTTATAAGTCTTTGGCAGATGTGATCACCATTCACATTGAAGCATGCAACACCATTGAAGAAGCTAAGACAATGATTCAACTCATTCAAAGTTATGGAATAAAAGCCGGTATTAGCATTAAACCTAAGAGTGAAGTGGAATCCATTTTACCCTTGTTGGATGAAGTGGATTTAGTTCTGGTGATGAGTGTCGAACCTGGGTTTGGTGGTCAAGTATTCATGATGAATTCACTTGAAAAAGTCAAAGAACTCAAAACATATAAAGACAAACATCAATCCAAATTCATGATCCAAATTGATGGTGGAGTGAATAAAGATAATGGACAACTCTGCAAAGAAGCAGGGGTGGAGAATTGTGTAGTTGGAAGTTACTTATTCCAAGATTTGGAACATCGAATTCAGGAGTTTCAATGAAAGTGGGTATCATTGCTTCATTAGCTCAACCTCATGAGTGTCATGGTTTTGACAAAATCATCGGGTGTGATTTATGGAGCTTTTGTCTGTGCTCAAACAGGAATTAGAATGAGCATTGCGGTAGGGGATTTTGATTCCGTCACGTTAGAAGAACTATCGCTTATTCATCACTTTGCGGATGAAGTTCACACATTACCTAAAGATAAGGATGTATCAGACACAGAGTATGCACTCTCTTTAACATTCCGTGAAGATGAAGTGGTGATAGTAGGAGGATTAGGTCAAAGACTTGATCATGAATGGGCAAATATGCTTTCTTTGTTTAAGTATCCTCATGTGAAATTGAAGAATGATCACCACTCCATTTTTGTCATCAATGGCACAACGACCATAAAAAAAGAAAAGATGTATTGTTCCATCTTTCCAGTTGTAGAAACTATTATTACTCTTAAAGGAGTAAAATATCCCCTCAATCATCACTCATTAAGAGCACTTGACACTTTGTGCTTATCCAATGAGATTATTAGTGATGAGGCTTATATTGAAGTCGATCACCCTGTTCTTGTAATATTGAGCCAATAAAAAAACGGTGAAAACCGTTTGTTTTTTTAAGCAGCTTGTTGAGCTTTGAGTGATTTCAAGGCGCGGGTGGAAATACGGACCTTTTGAGGTTTTCCATCGACAATGAGTGTCACTTTTTGAAGGTTCACATTCCATTTGCGACGTGTTGCGCGAAGTGAGTGAGAACGCTTGTTACCCGAAAGTGCTTTTTTACCGGATACGGCACATACTCTTGGCATACCGTAACCCCCTTTCATAATTGCTTGTAAATAATAGCACATGAAAACATGATTGGCAAGTCTTTTATCTTTAATTGACTTTTGTTTCGTGTGGTCACTGACATTAGATTATGGTATGATAATTACAAGTGTAGGTCGTCTATGGAAAAACAAATATTTGCGGTTGTTTCATTCTCTCAATTTAAATTAAAAGTGCTCGTTGCACAGTTTTTCAACACTAAATTCAATGTCTTAAAAGTAGAACAAGTCACCTGTGATGGTTTTGATGGTGAACATATTTTGGATGAAAAAACCATTGTGTCGTCGCTCAAGAAAGCATTTGATCACATCGCAACCAATTTAGGTGCCTCTCTCACAAGTGTTATTATGTGTGTTCCATCAATAGGGATGGATCGATATCATGAAAAAATAAAAATCTATCCTCAATTCTCAGAGTTCATTTCAAACAAAGACATTATTTTGGCACTCAAAAAAGCGATGAATTCTCCTGTTCGTGAAGATAAAGAAATTATTTTCGTTAATATCAACCAATTCATCGCCAATCAAAGTTCGTATAAGAAACTTCCAAATAATCTTGATTTAACTTCCATTGTTTGTGACTTGGATTATTATGTGGCAGACAAAGATACAACCTATAGACTCGCTCAATGCATTGAGAGAGCAGGCGTGAAGATTCTTGATATTGTGTTGGATGCTTGGGCTTTGGGTAAAGAAAGTGCTGCTATTGATGCATCTTTAAAATCCAGCATCATCATTGTGGAAATTAATCTTAATCGCATCTTATTGTCCTTGTATTATCATGGACGTCTCATCTCAGCTCAATGGATTGATGAAGGTTATGGTTCTTGGGTTCAAGCGATTGTCAATGAGCATCAACTTCAGTTTGATGTCGCACATCGTTTATTGATCCAAAATGTTGATCTAAAACAATCAACATACAGCACACACCCTATTTTCTTGTGGCAAGTGAAGGAGCAAACCTTTACTACCAGTCAAGCAGAGATCATGCAATGTGTCGAATCTCATATTGATCATACCATTGAAAACATCTACACCGTTTGTGAACCAATATTTTCCAAATCATTTGGGGAGTTTATATTGACAGGGGATGGGTGTCTGATTGAAGGGCTAAGTGAGCGATTCAAAAGAATCACCACCATTCCAACAAAAGTGTATGTTCCTGAAACCATGGGGGCCAGAGACCCTGGATTAACCCAAGTTTTAGGGGCACTGTATGCCCATAAAGATCATCTGTTGTATTCGAATACGAATGCAACTTGTGTGAATGAAGTTGAATTTGATACAATGTTAAAAAGCGTAAAATTAGGTGAATCTTCAGATGGCACGTTATCTAAAAAAGTGAAGGGCTTCTTCGATTCGAAGAAGGATTAGGGGCAGACTCATGAGTGAACAGTTTCAATATCAAGTAGCAAACATTAAAGTCTTTGGCATTGGTGGTGCAGGATGCAATGCGGTAAATCGCATGGTTGATGAAGGTATGCAAGGGGTGGAGTTCTTTGTATGCAATACCGATAAACAAGTCCTTGATGTCAGTGTCGTTAAAAATAAGATTATATTAGGACGTACAACCACTGGAGGATTAGGTGCTGGAGCCAACCCTCTCATTGGAGAAAAAGCAGCATTAGAAAGTGAAGCCGACATTCGTCAAGCGATGCAAGGTGCGAATATGGTGTTTCTTACTGCAGGTTTAGGTGGGGGTACAGGAACTGGAGCTGCTCCTATCTTTGCGCGCATCGCTAAAGAACTTGGTGCATTAACGGTAGGAATTGTGACTAAACCATTTAACTTTGAAGGCAAGAAACGTATGACACAAGCCCTTGGTGGACTTGAAGAATTACGTAAGCATGTAGATAGTTTGATTATAGTTTCAAATAATCAAGTTTTAGAAGTCATTGGTCGTATTCCATTCATTGAAGCATTTAAAGAAGCTGATAATGTACTTCGTCAAGGTGTGCAAACCATCACTGATTTAATCGCCGTACCAGCACTGGTTAACTTAGATTTTGCGGATGTTCGTGCTGTCATGGAAAATCAAGGTAATGCATTGATTGGTATTGGTATGGCATCAGGTGAGAATAAAGCCGTTGAAGCAGCCATTAAAGCCATCACGTCACCTTTGCTTGAAGCGCAAATCAAAGGCGCTTCCAATGCGATTGTGAATGTCACAGGAGGTCTCTCCATCAATCTATATGATGCGAATGATGCGATTGAATATATTCGCCAAGCCGCAGGCAATGAGATTGACATTATCTTTGGGGTTGCTGATCAATGATGCCCTTGAAGATGATGTTATTGTCACAGTGATTGCAACTGGTTTTGATCAAAAAGCTGCACCTCTACCAAAGCAAGTGAATGGTCCAATACCTCAACCCATCAAAGAACAACCATTGATGGATGAGGAAGAACAATCCATCCCAAGTTTCTTCAGATCTCGATAACGCCTCACTTGAGGCGTTATTTTTGCATTCTCTTGTGGAATATGGTACAAATTGTGAGAGGAGGTCCGTATGAGAATTTTTGTCATTAAACATACTTTTTTTACTAATTCATATCGATGCAATACTGTACGTGAACGATGTTTAAAATTCGCTAATGAATTAAGGCCTTCACTCATAGTTATTACTGGAATGAACAACGATTTACCTGATACCTATCATAACTTTGTTTCACGATTACAAGATAAAAAAACATTGATTTTAAAAGGGAAGCAACTTGCTGAAGTGGATGGTCTCTATATTCAGATTGAAGATGATTCTTGTCTTATTCATAACAAAGTGATTGAAACACAACGAGGAATGATGTCGATTGTTGAAGAAAACGATCGCAAAATCCATGTGAAAACCATGGTTCTTGATATATTTTCTGATGAAGAGTTTGCTGATTATCACAGTGATTTATCAGATCAAGACTTTAAACAACTCTCACAAATCATTAAAAAATAACTGCTTCACTTCAAGCAGTTATTTTCTTTAGTACATAATCAATTCCAATCGCAATGCCATCATGATGAACTTCAGTGGTAACATATGAGGCTAATTCTTTTAACTCTATTGTTGCATTACCCATAGCCACACCAATGAATGCATTCTCAATCATATCCATATCATTGTCAGAATCACCAAAAGCCACGTAATGAATAGGTTCTTGAACATATTCAAAATAGGTTTTTATGCCTCTAAACTTGGATTGACCCGCATCCACCACATCAGCATAAGTAGAGCGACCTAGAAAAACATCTAATCCATCAATAGCTTTGAATGATAGTAATTTTTCAACATCCTCATGATAAACCATAAGCATATCCAATGGCTCATTTTCATAGGATTTTATGAGTGTAGGAATAGGCTCGTGAAAGAAAGAGTGAGCTTTAATCACAACCTCTTCGACTTCCTTTAACAAAAAAGAAGGATCTCCTTGAAACTGGATGTTCATGTTATAGGTTTGCGCTAAAGCCACTGCTTGATGGACACGTATAGGATCCATAGTATACTTATGAATGGTGTTACCATCTTGATCAAGCACATGTTGCCCGTTTGAACATATAAAACCATCCCAAGGGATGATCTCTTTAACACTGGTTTGACAAACAGAATGAAATGCTCTACCTGTTGCAATTAAGCAACGGTATCCACACCGTTTCAAATGCACAATCGCATCAACGGCAGAAGAAGGAACTTCATACAACGCAGGATCAATCAAGGTTCCATCTAAATCAAATATAAAAGTTATTTTTTCCATGCTCTTAGTATACCTAAAAAGTTATGTGAATTAAAGATTGACAAAAAGTAAGTTTATGGTAAAGTATTCCTAGTATAGGTCCTTTAAATGTGATCCAGAGAGATCAACAAGGCGAAACTTCACAGTCAACCTACATTTTAAAGGCGCCATTGCGCCTTTTATTATGGCCTATACGTCTGTTTTTCAAGGAGGTAACATGAGCGAAAAACAAACGTTAGTCTTGGGAGTCAAAGACTGCCCTAAACCATTATCTTGGATTATCCTATCTTTACAACACGTGTTTGCAATGTTTGGTGCAACCGTGCTAGTTCCCTACATTGTAGGGTTACCGATTTCTGTTGCATTGTTTGCTTCAGGTATAGGAACACTTGTTTATATCGCTTTTACAAAAGCAAAAGTACCGGTTTACTTAGGATCATCCTTTGCTTACATCAGTGCTATCTTATTCGCAAAAGAAGCCTTAGGTGGAGACATCAGTGCCGCTCAAACGGGGTTGATCATGGTCGGGATAGTGTATGTGATAGTGGCTATCATCATTAAATTCATTGGTAAAGCATGGATTAATCGCTTGCTTCCACCGATTGTCATTGGCCCCATGATTGCGATTATTGGTCTAGGATTAGCCAGTATCGCCGTTGGGCAAGTGGGTCTTAATGGAAAAGGCACATGGCAGGATATTGTGATTGCTGCAGTTGCTTTCATTGTTGCTGCTCTAGTAAGCACAAAAGCGAAGGGTTTCTTAAAAATGATCCCATTTATTCTAGGAATTGCAGCAGGTTACTTAGTTGCTTTAGGATTAGGCCAAGTGGATTTAACGCCACTTAATGAGGCGTCATTCTTAACCATTCCAGATTTTCAATTACCAATGAGAGATTGGAATTTCTACTTTGGACCAGAAATGTGGGCGATTGTCCCAGTTGCGATTGTGACTATCTCAGAACATATCGGTGATCATAAAGTATTAGGGAAAATTGTAGGTCAAGATTTCTTACAAGATCCAGGACTAGATAAAACACTTATTGGGGATGGGGTAGCGACAGCATTATCAGCACTCATTGGTGGACCAGCAAACACAACCTATGGAGAAAACACTGGTGTAGTTGGTATGACAAAAGTAGCATCCATTTGGGTCATCGGTTTAGCTGCAGTGTTTGCGATTGCCTTAAGTTTCTTAGGTAGTATTACAGCCTTAATCTCCACCATTCCAGCGTCAGTTTTAGGTGGGATGAGTGTGTTACTTTTTTGGGGTTATTGCGTCAAATGGTATTCGGAGTGTTGATTGAAGCAGAAGTTGATTTTACACAACAGCGCAATCTCATTATTGCTAGTGCGATGTTAGTGTTAGGATTAGGTGGTGCCATCTTGAAATTATCAACAGTTGTGACCTTATCCGGAACAGCATTAGCTGCGTTAGTCGGTGTTGTACTCAACTTAGTTTTACCAAAAGCAGAATAATCAAGATCATAAGCAAAGAGCAACTTCAGGATTGAAGTTGCTCTTTTTCTTCTTGATAAGGAATCATAGGAATTAAACTGAGTAATGAACTCACTGCTGGAAGCAGTGTAAGCAACATGAAGATTCCAAACATGGAGGAATCACTTTGAGGTACATTCTCTATGAAACCAAACATGTTTAAGATAATCCCCATCACAAATAAACCTATGGCAGTTTGAAGTTTGGTGGTGAATGTGTGCAATGAGAAAATCATGCCTTCAAAACGCCGTTGCGTTTTGGCTTGTAGGTAATCAATGGAATCATTCACCATGATGTACATTATCACATCATTGAGTCCCATACTAAATCCAACAATGAACATAAGCAACAAGACTAACGCAATTTGAGAATATCCAATTATAAATAGCACAACATGCGCTACTGCTTGTATGATTAATCCTCCTTGGTATAATGCTTTCTTTGAAAAGAATCGTCTTAAGTAAGGGGTTAATATCATTGCAAAGATCATGGATAAGATTAGTGTTCCCCCAAGTAGAGAAAATAATCCCTCATTATTTAAGTTGTATTTGGCAAAGTAAGTTCCTGCAGCCCCTAAAATCATTCTGAATGCACCGAGCATACGTGAAGATTGCAGTTGAAGTAAAGGCTTGTTTTCTTTAAGTAATAAGAAATCTTTGAGTTTTGAAACTTCCGCTGGTCGTTCAACGCGCTCTTTGGTATTGAAAAAGGCTAATAAGAATAATGCTGCTCCTACGATAGAAATGACGGCAGCTACAATTCCATAACGTTGAGGATGATCAGCTAACATCCCTAATATAATAGGAGGAACCACAATTGCAATGGCTAACCCCACATTGGAAAGAATTCTTGCTAAAGTCATAATACGTAAACGATCTTGAGGATCATCACTCATCGCAGAAGAGAGACCCCAATAGGGAACATCAGAAACCGTGTAAACCATACCCCATCCAATATAGGTGATGTAAGCATAAATGAGCTTTGATTGCGTAGTTAAGTTCACATTGGTGAAGGTAAGTATAGTAAACACAGCCATAGGTATCGCAACCCCTAACAAATACGGTCTAAGTTTACCCCATCTTGTCCGTGTTTTGTCGACAATGATTCCCATCATTGGATCGTTGATGGCATCCCAAACACGAGCAACAAGCATAAGTGTACCTACACTTATGGCAGCAAGACCAAGGACATCGGTATAAAATATCATGATGAATGTAGCTGAGTAATTGTAAATAAGATTTTGTCCCAAACCAGCTAATGAAAATGAAATAATCTCCTTATTTTGAATTGGTGTTTTCATAGTGACCTCTATGTTAGTTTATCATTCATTATTTGAATGTAAAAGTAGGAAATGTTTTCTAGAGGGATAAATATGATGTAGGAGGTAATTTATATGATTACAACATCTGCAGCTATGAGTATCGTGATTATTTCAGCGGGAATAGCAGCCATCTTTAAAATCCTATTCTCATCTTCAGGCCGTCTCACGCTTCCAGGTTTATCAGCATCTTGGGGGAATTAAGTTCATTTAAACAAGAACCCATGATGCCTCGTGAAAAGGTAAAGATGTTGGTGGCAGTCTCTTAGTGATGATGAAGTCTTAGCAATCATGTTAAGAAATGGAGTCAAAGATTTCAGTGTTCAAGAAGTGGCTAAACAACTCCTTGCAACGTCAAAAGGACTAGCTGGATTAACGTCATTGACAATGCAAGAATGCATGAGTGTCAAAGGAATCAGTAACATTAAAGCAATAGAACTAGGTGCTTCATTTGAACTCGTTAAACGAGTCCTTCGATCTTCTTTACCATACATGAATGTTATCGATCATCCACAAGTGTTGTTTGATTGGCTTCGCCTTGAAATTGGAGATAAACAGCAAGAGCATTTTTTAGTAATCTATTTAAACACTCAACATCAAATCATTGGAGTTAAAACATTGTTTGTTGGAACACTTGATCGCTCCATCATACATCCAAGAGAAATCTTTAAAGAAGCAATGGCCGTATCAAGTTCAAAAATCATGGTTGTGCATAATCATCCCTCAGGAACACTTACACCATCCAATGCGGACATCCAAGTGACTAAAAATCTAAAAGGAAATCGGTGAAACTGATGGGGATACCACTACTAGATCATCTCATTGCCTCAAACATCTGGTTATGTCTCTTTAAGGCAAATGAACATGTTTGATTGAAAGAATGAGCTGTTTTTTTCTTTATAATAATGTCTATTGTAAGAAAAAAACAAAGCCCCACCACATAGTTTGTCT
>JAJOHZ010000021.1 GCA_021209625.1 Erysipelotrichaceae bacterium
CCTCTGATCAACTCTTTATTGTCTATGTCTTTGGAGCAGGCATTATCATTCAATGGGGGATACAGCTCATTGCTCCTTTTTATGTGTTAACACGCATTAGTGAACTTAGTAATCTTGCGATTTTAAGTGATCCATCGCTTCAATCATCCCATGAATTGTTTCGATTATTGGCTATTGGTGTGGATTATGGATTTACATTTAATGCCTTTATAAGAATGATTCAACCATGGTTAAGAATTGAAACAGTGTTCATTTTTAGTCTATTAGTCCTGATCATCAACCATCCTAGTGCAGTATTTAGACCATATCAAAAAATGTTTGGGTTTATGGTTTTCAGTTATTTTGCGATTTTAGGACTGATTCTTTCTTCCTTCTCGTTTGCTTTTAATGCTTTCTCTCCTCAACGAGTGGTGATGCTTATTAATAGAGCAGGATGGATGGGTGTCATTGGTGGAATTGGTTTGTCGTTTGTGTCACTTGTGTGGTTAGGTCTTACTTTTGGTAGTCTTGTTAGACAAAAGAGAATGGATTTAGTATAATACTTCTCAAGGTGAACTCATGATAACTGGATTAAATGACATTTTATCCCTGATTGTGTTAGGCATGATGATTGTTGGCATTTTTTTCACATTACTACGTTCACTGAGTTTATCAAAAATCCAATCACATATGGATGAAGAAATCGAATACTATAAGGAGTAACCCATTTTGGACAGTACGCAGAGTACCATGCTTGTTGGTTCTAGTCATTTTTATTTGTTTTTTTCTGCACTTTTTTCGGCCGCTGAGACTGCATTCTCAAGTCTTAATTCAATCCGACTAAAGCAATACATTAAAAACGAAGTAAAACATGCCCAGCAAGCGCTTGAATTAGTGAATGACTATACCCATGTCATCACAACCATTTTAATTGGCAATAACATCGCTAATATAGCGATGACCACATTTGCTACCTTGTTATTTTCTAGTTTGTTTAAGGGGAATCTAGCATTAAGTTTAAGTATGACCGCATTAACTATACTCATTTTATTGTTTGCGGAGATATTGCCTAAAGTACTTGCTAAACAACATCCTGAATCTTTTGCCATTTTTATCACCCCATTTATCCGCTTTTTTCGACTTCTGTTTTCACCTATCGCATCACTCATGAGTTGGGTTGAAAAAGAAGTGCTTAAACAAGGAGATGATAAAGTAACCGCAACCGAAGATGAACTGGTAGAAATTGTGCAAACCATTGAGATGGAAGGTGTTCTTGATCAAGAAGAACGTGAGTTGATTGAAAGTGCCATTAGTTTTGATGATAAAACAGTGCGTGAAATCATGAAAACAAGAGATCAAGTGGTGTTTCTGTATGATAACGCGACACCAGAGCAAATCATTAATGCCATTTCAACACATAAATATTCGCGTATTCCAGTTATTTCTTATGTTGGATTATATGCTATCGGGATTATTCGTGAACGTGATGTTTTAGAATGCTTATTGCATCAAAAACCCATTTCGATGGAAAATTTACTTCGACCTGTGAGTTACATTTCACAACGTCAACGTCTTCAAAATGCTTTAGAGAAATTACAAAAATCTCGTGAACATATGGCCATTGTGGTTGAGACCATGAAGAATAAAAACTTCGTTGGGATTGTTACACTTGAAGATATCTTAGAAGAGATTGTTGGAGAAATTTATGATGAATACGATGATCTACCAAAGTTTGTCGTTGAAATTGGACATCACACCTTTGACATAGAAGGCATTGTTCCAGTTAAAAAGTTCTTTGATGACTATTTAGATGATGATGACATCTTACCTACCACTGCTAAGACATTTGCAGATTGGGTTGATGAATTAGCTCAAGAAACTAAATTAAGAAAGAATAAAGAGTTTAAACAAGACAATTACGCTTTACGTGTTCTTCAAGTGAAGGAAGGAAGAGCGGTTAGAATAGAATTGAACGTGTATTCGAAAACAAGTCAAGATGACTAAGGAGAAACCATTATGTATCAAGGCATTCATTCACAACATGCTCCTAAAGCCATTGGGCCTTATTCCCCAGCGGTTAAACTAGGAGATTTTGTCTATTTATCAGGTCAACTTCCAATTGATCCCTTAACAGGTGAATTGGTTAAGGGAGATATGTATGAGCAAACGTATCAAGTGCTCAGAAATATGGAAGCTGTCTTACAAGAGATGGGGTTAGAACTTCGTCACATTGTCAAGACGACAGTGTACACAACTGATTTAAGTCAGTTTACAAAATTCAATGAGATTTATGCAACGGTGTTTACAGAACCATATCCAGCTCGCTCAACAGTTCAAGTGGCTGCACTTCCTATGGGAGCGATGATTGAAGTTGAAGCTCTTGTGATTGATACCTTAGCGTATGAAGCACAAATGCATCACCATCATCATGATCACGAAGGATGTGGCTGTGGTGGACATCATCACGATGATGAAGAAGGATGTGGCTGTGGTGGACATCATCACCATGATCATGAAGGATGTGGCTGTGGTGGACATCATCACCATGATGAAGAAACATGCAAATGTGGAAAACCTATGGATGAGTGCAAATGTCAAGGTGCTTGTGAAGGGGATTGTGACTGCGATTGCGAAAAATAACAAAGTGTTCTTAGAACACTTTTTTTAGGACTTCAGTTTACTTACAGTGAAGTTTAATGTAAGGAGAACCCCTATGATTCCACTTTTTATCATTAAACATGGGTACGATATTGAACTCATTTATCCTGACCACATCATTAAAGTCCCAAATATGAGTGTGATTGAATACTTTCATCAACAATGTTTAAGTTATGGCTCAACATTAAAGGGTAACATGGATGCGATTAGGCATCATTTAAAGATAAGACAAAAAATTCCCATTTGCCTTAGTGTTTCTGCTCGAATCATCTATTTTCCTATTCAACTCAATGATCAAGAAATGTGGGTATTGTATGATCATGATGTTCATATCAAAAAATCAGATCAC
>JAJOHZ010000018.1 GCA_021209625.1 Erysipelotrichaceae bacterium
GTTGATCACGATACACTTTTCCATCTAGTTCAACAGATAATGGGACTATTTCGATTCCAAGTTGTTTTGCGACATCTAAATTAATGGATGCGGATGAATCTGTCACAATTAAAATTTTTGGCATAATTCTCCTCCTATAAGGGTATGGAGTCATTATAGATTTTGAAGGTTTGATTGTCAAACTTAATGTATTATTCTCTTACCCATTTCACCACTTTTTCATTGTATTGGTCATCTATCCTCATATTTACTTCATTATGTGAAATCTTCTTCATGATGCTTTGGTATACTTAGACTATGAATAAGATTAAAAATCAAGCCACATCAACCCAAATCATCAAGAAATCTACCTTCATTGGTTGGGTTTCTTCCTGCAGCAGTAAAGATGAATGCAAAGAGATGGTTCATTCTCTTTGGCAACAACACCCCAAAGCTACCCACATCTGTGTTGCTTATGTAGGAAATACGCAAGAGGATGTTTGGTTCGATGATGATGGTGAACCTGCGCACAGTGCAGGTAAAGTCATGTTGAATGTGTTACTCAAACAAGATTTGCTTCAATGCATTGCTTGTGTCATTCGCTATTATGGTGGTATACAACTTGGAGTAGGAGGTTTAGTTAAGGCTTACACTTCCAGTGTTAGTGATACCTTAAAACAAGCCCTAATTGAACCCATTACTTATCAACCCATACTCCATTTCAATGTTCATTTTGATTATGCTTTTACCTTATGGGAGAGTTTAAAACGTAAGAAGTTTGATCTACATGTGACAGTAAATGACAATGATTGTAGTTTTGTGATTCAATCTTCGCTTGAAGAAATTCAACCTTATCTTGCTTTAATCCCATCAACTCACATAAGTGAAGTTAAAGAAAACATGAAAGAAGTATGATATAATTTTTTCACTTATGAACACACCAAGAGAACTACTCGCACGAGTTAACCTTAAATACACTAGACAACGTGAAATTATCCTTGATGCTTTACGTGATTTAAAAGTGCCTGTTTCAGTGGAACAATTGGATGATTATTGTCGAAGTCATGCTCATCCTATTAATCTTTCAACCATCTATCGCACCATTGATTCATTATCTCAAGTTAATCTGATTTATAAATCCTATAACTCCATCACTCAAAGCACAATGGTTGAGTTGGTAGCACCTACACACAAACATTACTTAGTGTGTGTTGAATGTCACTCCATGATTCCCATTAAGATGTGTCCAATGCACAGCATCCTTGATACCATTGAACATGATTATGAATTTGAAGTCTTTTCTCATCAGCTTGAGATATCCGGTTTATGCGCTAAGTGTGCTTCAAAAAGAAAATAGAAATAGAAAAATGCAGGCCTAGTTAATTAGTCCTGCATTATTACTTCATTAATTATAATCGCCACATTTCCGATAAAGGCATGAAGACCAAAGAGTCTGCATTAACTTTAGCTTGATGACGTTGTGCTTTCACATTGTTTTCAAGTTGAGCTAAGAGGGGTTTGTTTGTCATGGTCATGACGTAAACCGCCTTCTTGAGTAAATACCATGATACAATCGCATGCGCAATGGTTGAACTGCGATCTTCAAGGGTTGGAATCACTTCAATCACATGGTCTTTAATGCTTTGAGATAAAGCTAAACATGCACTTACGGCTTCATCAAGTTTCTTGAAGACATGATTATCCAACACACGTTGAGCATTACCAATGGTCATTTGATCCATCATAATCTTTTTAATGAGTGATGCGTCATACATGGTTGGATCATTAACACAAGCCATGACAAAGTTGCGATGATCTTGGAATAATGCTTCAGGCTCAGTGAGAGCGAAGTAGTATCCTTTTGAAATCAAATAGTCTTCTTTTTTACTACCACCAAAGATAAACCCAACACCCACTTTCTTAGTGGTGTCACCATAAACGATGTAAGGAACACAAATGGGTCTTTCTGGTAGCTTTAGAATATCTTTGTAGCGAATGATTTGATTGGTAACTAAGTTTGGATTCACTCCAAAAGCATAATCCACCATAATTCTAAAGTTAGGATTAATCTCAAATAATTCTTGGAATTGTGGATACCAAGGATGACCTTCCTCAATCATAGTGAGGTAGTCTTCTAAGTAACCATTGAAGGCGCAACGTCCGTTCTCCTTGCGAACGTCTGGAATCTGCAATAAAATCTCCGTGACAGACATGACTGGCCCCCTTTCGGATGGGTTATAACCTCTTCTTATTCATTAGTGGTATTGCTTCTAGAACAAAGACAGATCCTAACAACAAAATCCCACCAATCCATGTTTGTGTCGGAATCATCAACTCAAACACGAAGGCAGAACCTAGAACTCCAAAGATGGCTTCAAATGTAAGAATGATTGAGGCTACTGAGGATTCCAATGATTTCTGACCAAAGGTTTGAAGAAAGAAAGCGACTCCACTGCTGATTAAACCAATATACAACACATAGTATAAACCACTTGACGAAAAATTTGTACGTGTTATTACCATAAATGTACTAGAAATCAAGGACATTGTAAACAATTGGATGGTTGTGAGGGATAAACTATCATTAAAAGAAGCCAATTGACTTAATTTAATGATGTGAATCGCAAAGAAAATGGCTCCCGCTAACAACCATACATCTCCTGGATTGACACTCAATGAGCCTTGAACTGTAATGAGTGTTACTCCTAAGAAAGCAGTGATGGACATTAAAACAACCAATAGTGATATCTTGTGTTTATACCACAGTGCTCCAATAAGTGGCACAAAAATGACATACATGGCCGTAATGAAAGAGGCATTAGCAGGACCAGATAAGGCTTGACCATAGGTCTGACCCACAAATCCTAATGTTAAGAACGTTCCTGCTTTTACTCCTTCAATGATCATTGTCTTGTTTTTCCAAAATTGGCGCTTATATGAGAAAAGTAGAAGTAAACATCCTCCAATTAATCCACGAACAGACAACAATGCCATCGGATGCCATCCAGATTTTAGGGCACCTTCTACCGCCACAAAGCCAAATCCCCATAAAAAGGCGGATAAAAACAATGATGACTTAGCAAGTTTGATTTCTTGACTCATATAACCTCGCTTATCTTGTATAATTACGTATAGGGGAGTTCACTATGAAAATTATCATTGCACCATCATCAATTCATGATGCGATCATGAAACACCTATTGAAAGAAGAGAACACTTGTTTTAATGTCTCTGTATTAACGCTTCATGCTTTTAAGGAGCGTTTTTTTAAATCTTGCTCCTTCATCTTTAGACATGAAGATTCAAGCAATCCCTATCATATCAAAATTAAAAGATTCTTGCATGGTTCTTTCATCATCCTTAGGCTATTTAGATCATCAAATGAGTCTAATTGACTTCGCCATTCACTGTCATCATCTCAATATTTCATTTGAATCACTTCCTGAAGATAATGAGAAGGAAAGAGACATCAAGCGAATTTGTTTAGCACTTCAACCTCTATTGAATTCTTTTGATTCAATCAATACAGCTGTATCAAAGCTCTCACAGGATTTAGATGTTTGGATTCATCCTCAACCTGCTTCAGCAATCGATCATGTCCTTATAAAAGCATTGCTTGAAAGTCATGCTAAAGAGTATCCAATTAAAGTTGTAGAGAGTGAGAAGCATATTCGTCATGCCTTAAACCCTGCATTGGAAGCTCATGGCATCGCACAACACATTGTTAAAAATCCAATGCTTACAACAAGCATTCTTTGTGCTAATCCTTCAGATATCTCATTATTAACTCATGCCCTCAACTTACTGAACATTCCATTCAAATCATCCATTGCATCTTCTTCCCCTATTGTTTCCTCATTCATCAGTGCATGCGAATATCATATTTCTTCCGACTTAGATCACTTTATTAAGATGTGTAAACATAACTTGATTCCACATCCTAACACTCCTTCACTACTCAAATACATTGAAACCTTCAATATTCCTTTTGAAGCTTTGTTTTCCCCTTTGAATCATGTTCAATCCATAACATTAAAAAGTGACTTATTTACACGTGATATCCATAATTTAGTTTCACTTGAAATAGAAGCAGAATTGTCACGTCATCATATCATTAACACTTTGTCTTCTTGGACTATGACTACATGGATTGAAGATGTGTATCTCTTCTTGATCTCTAGAAGAGATCTCAGTGTTGATCAACACTACGCTCTCAGACAAATTAAACCCATTTGTGAAACCGTATTAAAGTCATCTTAGACCATGAACAAAAACTAAACTTACTTATCCATCAACTTAAGTTACTCTCATTTACTCCCAATCAATCTGCATCCAATGTAATGATTCATGATTTGTCTCAAGTGTTTGTAGGAGAATGTGATCAATTAATCATCATGGGAGCAAGCGCAAAACATTATCCTCCAACCCAAAAGATCAGTGGTTTAATTGATGAATCTTACTTGATTAAACTTTCAGCGTACCCTAGTTTAAGTGAACGTAACTTAGCTCTAGTTGCTTATGAAGAACATCTTTTTACGCAAGCATTTCATACTTACTTATCCTACCCAAATGCCTCTATGGAAGGAAAACCAATGGAAATAGCCATTGACTTAAAAGAGCGAGTTAATGCTGCTGATGTGCTTCCTTGGCCTGTTGCTAGACATGCTTCCCATCCTTTGAACAAGGCATTGGGGTTATCCTCCCTAACTGCTACTTCTTTGTTTTTTAAAACAATGTGATTAAAGGTTCGGTTTCCTCAGTGGAACAATTCTTCAATTGTTCCTATCAATACTTCTTTAATCGAGGACTAAGACTATCTAAGGTCATTGATGGAGGAATAAGTGTTGCTCATATGGGAACAATGATGCACTTTGTTTTAGAACAATGGGTTGAATTACACATGCCGAAACTGGATGAAGATTTCATTATGAGCACACTTGTGGATTATCGATTTGATACTGCTCATTTATTCCCTTATCATACTCACACGCTAGACCTCATCTTTAAACTACTGACACAGCAACTGTTACTCACAATACAACGTTTTAAACACATTGAGGAAATGACTCATTTTAAACCTTATAAGAGTGAAGTTGAACTTCATGAAAAGATGGAACTGAATGATTCAACATTCTTATTCAATGGCTTCATTGACCGTATTGATCATCATGATCACTCATTTAGAATCATTGACTACAAATCCTCTGCGAAAAGCCATTAAGAAAGAGAAGTTTCTCACTGGACGTCAAATTCAATTGTTTACCTATCAACTTCTTTACTCAAAACAAACAGGACTTAAACCTACTGGAGTTCATTACTACAATCTTAAGAACACGTCAATTAACGCAAAACCTAAGTATAACTTTAATTTTCGAAGCACCAACCCCAAATATGAAGTCAATTCTGTTAACCATCGAGAACTTTTCCTAAGTAAAGCAAAGCTCAATGGAGTATACATCAACAGTGAAACCGCATCCCATTACTTTGGTGAACAAGATCGCTATAATTTCAAAAAAGATTTCACTCCTAAATTCAACTACTTGTATATTGAAAAAGGAGTTCAAGAAGCGCTTGATGTTATCTTTTCAACCTTCATTCATCAACTAAAAGAAGGAAAGATTGATAAGAATCCCGCAGAACCCATCGTATGTCAGTATTGTGAGTATCAAACCATCTGTCATTTCTCGAAAACATTCCCAAAAAGACCACCCTTATATGAAGGTGATGTTGTACTGAAGAAACAAGAAGTTGAAAAGGAGGGGGACGAATGAGTATCGAAGCTTTAACCCATCTAATCGCTCATCTGAATGGGACTAACATTTTAGTCTCCGCTTCAGCTGGAGCAGGCAAGACCACTTTATTAATCAAACGCTTAATGACACGCATTTTGAATGATCGCATTAGTGTGAATCAGATTTGCGCATTGACATTCTCTGAAGCAGCCGCTCATGAAATGAAAGACCGTTTGAAGATTCAACTTACCAATGCATATAAAGAGAGTCATGATGATCAATTAAAAGCATTTATTAAAGAACAGCTATCCTTGATTGATACTGCGATGATTTCGACCATTCATAGTTTCGCATTATCGCTCATTAAAGATTTTTCCTATGTTTTGAATCTTGATCCTGAAATGAGTCGAAACGTCCTGGATGATGGGACAAGTCAACGATTATTTGATGAATGCAGTGATATTGTCATTCACAACGCCATCCTTCACCATCCACAAGCATTCCAATCCACTCAATCATTGATTTCAACCTCATCTTTTGACTTCACAGAGTTTAAGAAAATCATTCAAGAGATTTATCAAGTTCGTCGCTTACAACTTCAACCAGAATCATTTGATGAGAGGACGTTACAACTTCATTCAGATCCTTTACTCATCATTGAACCCATCTTATGTGAATCGCTTATGAACCAACTCAATGAAGCGATTGAGTGGTGTAATCAAGTCCTTATTTTAGGTTCCACTACTGACACACCTATGGATGGTGTAAAAGAGCTTTATAGTTCATTACAATCCATGCATTCAATGCTTAGTCAAGGACAATTCCAAACTGTGATTAAGAACTTGCATCGTCCATCTTGGGTAAGAGGAATTCCAAGAATCAGTCAGCATGAATCCTATAAGGAGGCAAAATCTGCACTTCAGAAATCAATTCAAAACCTTGTACAATCCTATAATGATATTCAAGATCATGTTCATGATGTGTTAAGCCTTCTTCCTCATATCGAATTGTTGATAGGATGTGTTAAAGAGTTATCTACTTTGATGCAAGATAAAAAACAAGCACTTAAAGTCATTGAATTTGATGATATGGAGCGATTGGCTTACCTTATCCTAACACATCCAGATTATGATGTGCCTGCGTTCTACCAATCACGATTCAGTGACATTTTAGTGGACGAATTTCAAGACACCAATGATGTTCAAAATGAAATCATCACTTTAATCTCCAATGGCAAAAATGTCTTTAGAGTAGGTGATGTCAAGCAATCCATTTATCGATTTAGAGGAGCTAAGCCACAACTCATGCGCTCCATGATTAAGAATGAAACTTCCTCTAACTTCACTTTACCTCATAACTTCAGATCGAGTGAACCCATTGTTAAGTTTAATAACCTTCTTTTCAATATACTGATGAACGTAGAAGGTTTTAGTGATGTTTACCTTGAAAATGATCATGTAAGTGTGGGTAAGGATGTTCAAAAAGAAATCATAACTCCTGTGACTTACATCAAAGTAAACAAAGCGACTCAAGAAGAGGAAGAAGAATCTTTTAACTCTGAAACTGAGGAAATGGACGAAGATGAGGATGCATCAGAACGCAGTGAGGAGTTTAAGACGAAATCCTATGAGAATGCAGCCGATCACATCAAGGCTCGTTTTATCACCAAAGATATCATTGATCGTCACCACAACTTGAATGTTCCTTTTAAAGATATCTGTGTACTTGTGAAGTCCCATGCTCAAAAAGAAACACTTAAAAAGTTATTTGAAGAAAAAGGAATTCCTCATTTTATTAACTCACCTCAAGGCTTTCTAAAACACCCTTCGATTACTCAACTACTTATGCTTGCAAATTACTGTTTATTTCCAAGTGAGTTCTACTTAAGTGGTGTCTTATTAAGTCAGTTTACAATGCTAACCACAGAGGATGTCGCAAAACTAAAACTTCAAAATGGTCTAACACAAACTTTCACTACATTTTATCCAGAACTGGCCAACTCACTTGAACACCTCCGACACACCGTATGCACTTCATCACTTTCACAAGCCATCCATGAATGCGCTAAATTTAATGATTTTTACCATCATAATGACTCGCAAGGGAAACTTAACATTGATGCCCTCATTCAAAAAGCAGTGGATTTTGAATCTTCTCATCAAGGTGGACTTGCTGCATTCATTCAAAGTCTAGAACATTTAAAAGAAGCGAAGATTGCAGAAGCGATGGATGTCGCGTTAAGTGATGATGTGGTTAAAGTTATGACCATTCATGCTTCAAAGGGTCTACAGTTTCCTTTAGTCTATGTCTTTAATGATGAATCAACTTCAGTGCATGCTTCAAGAGATCAAGTCATTGTGAATCCAGACTATGGATTCACCCTTAGAATCAAACAAGATTATGGCATTGAGGTTAAGAACATTGTACGAGAAGCATTGTTGTATTTGGAGAAGAAAGCGGCTTACGAAGAAGCTTTACGATTGTGGTATGTGGCTTTAACTCGTGCAGAAAAAGAAATGATTTGTGTAGGAGTGAATAAGGACGTTCCATTTATGACTTCCAGATTGAACACCTCCATGATTTTAAAATCAAAAGGAATTAACGGGTTACTGTCAGGACTAAAGTCGTTTTTCCCAACAGACATTCTTAAAGTAGTGGAAGTTGATGATCCTAAACGTAGTGGTATTGTATCACTTCAGGAAAAACCAATCATTGAAGTGTCCCCTTTACCTCTACAAATCAAACCTGAACAACCTTTAAGCGGTCTCTCACCTCTTGATCTTCAAAATCGTTTAAAACCACAAGAAGTTGGTTCATTGGTCCATGAAATACTTTCACAAGCCATAACCTCATCAAATCCAATTGATGTTGTTAAGTCGTTGAGTCAAGAATTATCAAACAGTCAAAAAGAGGGTATGATTTCCTTCTTTCAACATCCTATCTCACAACAATGGAATAGTGTTGAGAAATTCAGTGAATACCCACTCATCACTCAAGATGACACAGGCATTCATCAATACTACCTTGATTTACTGCTTAAACATCATGATGAGTGGATCATCATCGACTTTAAAACAGATCATGTCTCAACCTTAGATGAACTCAAATCACGTTACGAACACCAACTACTCTCGTATGATCGTGCTGTGCGTCCTTATGCCCCTAGACTTAAGACCCTTATCTACAGTATTCATCTTCAAGACATGATTATCATTCAAGAGTAAAAAGAGACACCGCAAGGTATCTCTTTCATTTTCTAATCGTGGTTATTCAATTTCCATCTTCTTCTCAACAAAGTAGAGAATACCAATGCTCATCAAGACAATGTAGGCTGTTTCAAGAGCGATGGTTGCATAAACAGCACCATAATTGATGGTGTAGTCAAAATCACGTAAGATTGCTGCAGCCACTGCCATGAAGTTAGTTCCAAAATACATGTCTGGATTAACCGTGATCGGTTCAAGCAATGGAACCATGATCAGTGAGGTTGTCAGTGCGTTAATGGCTAAAGATAAACCAAAATACAAGACAATCCCAATCGCCAATCGGTTTTTCTTAATGAAAGAAGTGTTCACCAGTGTGATCACAAACAATAAGAAGATGACAGAGTATAAGGATGAGACGATGGTTTGAGGTGTAAACAATACAAACAGTTGCACTATTTTAGACAAGAATCCAGAGTCAACAATTAACAGCTGTACAACTTCAAAGAATTGTGAGAAAGCATTGAGTTGCATCAACATGATAGATCCTGCAATCGCTACACCAACCCATACAATCACAAAGCTTGCGATGTTCCAAATCAAAGCCACAATGATCTTAGAAATAAGGTTTAAACGATTAGATACAGGTAATGTCCATGTTAAGTATCCTTCATTGGAATATAATCGTTTCTGAAACAAACGAATGATGGCTAGAAACGTAATAACGATAATCGCAACAAGAACACCACCAACCGCAAACACGGAAAGGACTTGTAACCATTCTGGTCCATTTAAAATAAGAAATGGAGCAATCACACTGAGTAGGATGTACCCTAAATAAATCCCTAAGAATTCATGTTTAGTTGCGATAAGATCATGTTTAATGAGTTTAATTAACATTTGAACACCTCTCTGAATAATTCATCCACGGATTTACCATGGGTAGTACGAAGATTATCAACCTCATCATGAAGCATGACTTCACCTTCTTTTAAGAAGATCACTGAATCAAAGATGGTTTCAATGTCTGAAATCAAGTGAGTGGAGATCAGTAAAATGGAGTTTGGATTGTAGTTCTCTAAATGGTATTTAAGATGAGTTCACGAGCAGCTGGGTCAACACCTCCAATTGGTTCATCAAGGATGTAAATCATAGCTTTACGAGACATCACAAGCGCTAACTGAAACTTCTCTTTCATCCCTTTAGACATGGTCTTCATGGGTTGTTTTGGATTCAGTTTTAATTTCTCCAATAATTCTCTCATGCGTGCTTCATCAAAGTCTTGGTACATGTCTTTGAACAACTTTATCGCATGTTCACCATTCATCCACCCTGCTAGATAAGTTTGATCAGGTAAATATGAAATAAGCGATTTTGAATGCGCTCCTACTTCATGACCATCAATACGAACATCCCCTTGATAATCATTGAGTAATCCATTTAATACTTTAATGAGTGTCGTCTTTCCAGATCCATTGGGTCCACATAAACCAATGATGTGGCCTGGTTGAAGAGAAAGTGTCACGTTACTTAAAGCACGTGTCTTTCCATAATACTTACTTAAACCTTGAATTTCAATCATGCTGGGTTCCCCTCTTTCTGATACATGAGATGAATAAGCTCACACACTTGATGTTCTTCTAATCCAATATCTTGACATTGTCTACCAAAGATGAAACCCACTCATGAAGCATACTTTCTTTTAGTTGTTTCACAGTTGTCTCATCAGCACTCACATAGCGACCACTGGTACGATCACTGCGTAAGTAACCTTCTTTTTCACATTCACTGAGTGCTCTTTGTACGGTGTTTGGATTGACTTGATACGTCATTGCCAACTCACGTACACTGGATACTGGATCATTGAGTTTTAATTTTCCTGACACAATATCTTTTTTAATCAGTTCCATGATTTGCACATAAATCGGTTTTTCACTGATAAATTGGTCCATAAGGCTCCTTTCTGTACTACTGTATTAATTAACTAATACAATAATACAATTAGTTCTTCTTCTTGTCAACAAAAACAATGGATTTCTCCATTGTTTATTTTAGTCGTTAAAGATATGGTACAACTCAGAGACTGGTTTGTGAGAATGAATGGCTTCAATGGTCTTAGCTAGCATGTAGCCCACTGAGATTTGTTTGATTTTAGCTTCTTTACGTTTCTCAGGTGATAGTTCAATGGAATTGGTAATGACGAGTTCCTTAATAGGTGAATCATGAATGCGGGCTACCGCATCCTTGGATAATACCCCATGAGAGACGGCACAATACACTTCTTTTGCTCCTCGTTCATAAAGCATCTTCACACCACCAAGGATTGAACCACCGGTATCAATAATGTCATCCACAATGATACAAATCTTACCATCAACTTCCCCAATGAGGTTCATCGCTTCCGCAACGTTGGGTTTAGTACGACGTTTATCAATGATCGCAATGGTACTTCCAGGAATAGAATCGGCCATACGACGAGCACGGGTTGCACCACCATGGTCAGGTGATACCACCACCACTTCATCTTTAAAGTGTTTAGATCTAAAGTATTGGCCTAACATGGAGACAGCTGATAAGTCATCAATCGGAATATTGAAGAATCCTTGAATTTGTGGAGCATGCAAATCAATGGTCACAACACGATTGGCCCCTGCTACTTGGAGCAAGTCTGCCATAAGCTTGGATGTGATGGGTTGACGAGCACGAGCTTTACGATCTTGACGTGCATAACCATAATAAGGCATAACGACAGTGATTTCTCCTGCACTGGCACGTTTCATGGCATCAAGCGCAATGAGAATCTCCATGTAGGTTTCAGACACTGGATAACAGGTTGACTGGACAATGAAGACACGTTTTCCTCGTACAGATTCTTCTGGTTCCACAATGATTTCACCATCAGCGAAATGTTTAACTGCTATTTGCCCCCGTTTTAATCCTAAATACGCACAAATCTCTTCGGCTAAATCCACTGAGGAAGTTAATGCGAATACTATGGTATCTTTCATCATAAGGCTCTCCTTATTTGTTTTTGTATGATTGACCTTTATCAGGTTTATTCACTTGGTGTGCACGGGCAATACCCATAGCTTGATCTTCCACATCTTTTGTGAGGGTTGAACCAGCTGCAACTAAGGCATTTTCACCAATGGTAATGGGTGCAACTAAGTTGGCATTAGAACCAATAAATGCTCCATCTTTGATTGTGGTAATGTGCTTGTGTTTACCATCATAATTGACGGTGACAACGCCACATCCTATATTAACATGTTTTCCAACCACTGCATCACCAAGATAGGTTAAATGAGCAGATTTTGAATGATCTCCAAAGCGAGTGTTCTTCATTTCCACATAATTTCCAATGCGACAATGTTCCCCAATCTCACAATGATTTCTTAAGTGCGCATGTGGTCCTACCTGAGTATGTGCCCCAACAGTCGAATCAATGACATGAGAGCGATCAATCACAACATGAGCATGAATGGTTGAATTCTTAATGAATGCATTGCCCAACACCTTAACATGATCATGCAAGGTTGCGTTGATTAATGTCACAGATGGTTCAATGACACAATCTGAAGCTAGTTTAGACTTTGCATCAATCCATGTGTTCTCAGGATCAATGAGGGTAACCCCTTCATTCATCCAATGTTCATTGATGCGCTTTTGAATGACTTTGGTGGCTTGTGCGAGTTGTACACGATCATTCACGCCCATGACTTCATTCATGTCTTCAATGATCAAGGCATCCACACGATAACCATGTGAGACAAAGATTTCAATCATGTCAGTTAAGTAGTATTCTTTTTGAGCATTGTTGTTTTGAAGTTCTTTCAAATGTTTAAACAATTTCTTTTGATTGAAACAAATGATTCCAGTGTTAATTTCTTGAATAAGTCGTTGGCTTTCACTTGCATCCTTCGCTTCCACAATCCCAATGACGTGATTGTGATCATTTCTTACGATACGACCATACGATCCCGCATCATCTAGCTTTGCGCTCACAATGAGTGCATCCACCGATTCTGCTAATGTAAAGACTCTTTCAAAGGTTTCACTTCTTACACAAGGCACATCTCCATAAGTGATAAGCACTAGCCCTTCTTCATCTTTTAATTGATTTGAACACATTAAAGCATGTCCTGTCCCAAGTTGTGGCTCTTGTACTGCGGTATGAATGCGATCTTTAAAGTAATCGATGATTTCTTCCTTTTGATGCCCTACAATCACTTCAATCATGGAAGTGTTGACCTTTTCACATTCTCTGATCACATGTTCAAGCATCGGTTCATTCAATATCGTTTGCATGACTTTGGAATGTTGTGACTTCATACGTTTACCTTGCCCTGCCGCAAGGATAATGGCTTTTCTATTCATGGATGTTCCCCTGTTTTTGATTAAGTTGAGTGAATAAGGCATACAACTGTTCATGAGTGCATGCTTCAGCACGGATGGATTCACTGAGTTGTGCTTGATGTAAGGCTTTCTTGATGGTTTCACCATCGTAGACTTGTTTGAGGTTATTATAGAGTGTCTTTCTTCTTTGAACAAACGCACTCTTTAAGAAATCAAAATAAGGTTTGTATGCTTGATAACTGATTGACTTCCGTTTAAGTGAGACCACACTGGAATCAACAGCTGGTTTAGGGATAAAGACATGACGAGATACCTCTAAAGCCACCTTCACTTCAAAAAGCGTTTGAATGATGATGCTTAAGGCATTGTATTCCTTGGTATTGACTTTCGCACTAAATCGTTCTGCCACTTCTTTTTGAACCATAAGATGCATCGCATTAAAACACACGTTGGATTCAATCAGTTTGAATAAAATGGGTGTTGTGATGTAGTAAGGCAAATTCGCAACCACCATGCATTTGTCGTTGAGACAGTGATATTCCTTAAACAGTTCTTCAAAGTTTACATTCAAGACATCATCATGAATGAGCGTGAAGTGAGGTTCATCTTTAAAATGCCGCTCACATAACTCCACCATCAGTGGATCAATCTCAATTGTTACCACTTTCTTCGCTTTTTGAAGTAACACTTGCGTTAAACTGCCCATACCAGGACCAATCTCCAACACCATGGTGTCAGAATCAACCCCTGCAGAATTAACAATCTTATGAATGATGTTTGCATCCACGATAAAATTCTGCCCAAAGCGTTTCTTTGCGTGGGTATCAAACTCTTTTAGGATGTCATTGACATAGGCTATGGATGCGATGATAGGTTTTGACACAGCTGTTTTATCTCCTCATAAGAATAGGGTAGATGATTCAAAGCATTTAAGAGAGCTTTCGCATTCATCTTAGGTAATCGGTAATGATAGCATACTGCCTCACGTAGTGTAGCACTATATGGCTGTCCATTCAATCCTAAAGTAAACATATCATTCATCGATAAATGGGATTGGTTGTCTGAAAAGGTGATGGTGTTAAGTAATGCATCTTTGATTTCTTCAAGGGAGGCATGTTCAACTCCGACTTTGGATTGTTTATTTCTAATTTTCGCATGCTTTATATTGGGGATTCGCTCACTAATTTTTCTTCGTATCTGTTTTCCTGGAGTATCATTATCCGTAAACACCACGATTGATCTTGTTTGAGATAATGCCTCCAATTGATTAAGAAAATCATTGGACATGTGAGTCCCATGACTCACTAAGATGAGGGCATCAACCACTTGTCTCACCTTATCAACATCATGGATTCCTTCCACCACAATGACATCATCACTCTTCAATCGTTTCATAAGTTCATTATACCATAGACACAAAGTCTCTTTTGAATATAAAAAAGACCTTTTTAAAGGTCTAAGGTACTCTACAGATGCGATCACCATTACTATTACGTGCTGATGTTCCCATCCCAATGATTTCCACTTTAGGTGATTGACGGCCAGTCATACTGACAATCGAATTGTATCGCGTTTCATCACCAATAAATAAGTCTAATGTATTATCGCGAACCCCACGATCTAATACAATCGCTTTAAATGGTCGACCTGGTACTAAACCAGAACCTTGAAAGCGGTGTTGGGAAACTTCCACGATGGAACAAATCGGTAATCGTGGAGAAGACGCGACGACATAGTATCCTTCATAAGTGATACCAGGTCTCATGGTGCCATCCATTTGTTGGACAGCTGGTTCGACACTAACTAAGACTCCAGAAGACGTTGGGGATGTTCCTGATTTTGAAGAACATCCTGCACAGTTAGCACCGTAACGATAAATACGTGATGGAAAGAACACTGAACCTACGGTTGGAGCTGCACCATACTTATAAATGGTAGGTTCTGCTTCAATGAAGGTTGTCTCTCCGATGTTAAGTGTCTTAGATAAGACATTCCCGTTGATATCACTCGCAACCGTGTATTGATCTACACGAATACGAGGTGTTCCATCAACAGCTTTAGCCGCTATCCAACTTAGTCCACCTTTTTGCCAGATAGAGCTACGTTGATAGATGATTCGAGGCTGAGAAACCACGGTTTCTACAGTTTCGATCTCTAAACTATATGGATCTTTTGTAACTTGGGGTAATGCTGAAAGCGTTTGGAAAATCATTGGATTTGTTGTGGTGTCGTCCGCATTGATGCGTGGGACACATGAGCTTAAGGTCACACTAAATATGAGTAGTGCTACACTAAGAATGGGTTTATTCATTCTGCTCTCCTTTCCAATTGACTTTCGCATTTTAGCACACCCTTAAAAATTTTGTCTATTTTTTGACAAAAATTCTTTCAAAGTTTAGTGCTAGTTGATTCTTGACATCGCTTTCATTCATATATTTTATCCTACTTAACTCTTCACCAACATAGTGTACAAGCCCTGTATGATTACGTTGTCCTCTAAATGGATGAGGGGTCAAATAAGGGGCATCTGTTTCAATGTGCAAACGATCCAATGGAACCATCGAAGCCACTTCTTTAGGGGTTTTAGCATTCTTAAAGGTGAGTGGTCCAGCCAAAGAAATGTCCATTCCAACCTTTAAAAATTCCACTGCCATTTCCTTACTTCCGCTGTAACAATGCATGATTCCACCACTAAGTGGAGGGTGTTGTTTAAGTATCACTAAACAATCTTCAAAGGCATCACGACAATGCACAAGAATGGGTAATTGTCGCTCATTGGCCAGATGGATTTGATCAATGAACCGCTTTTTTTGGAGTTCATGATGCTCTTTATCCCAATAATAATCCAGTCCTATTTCACCAATGGCCACCACCTCTAACGTCGCAAGTTGTGTCATAAATGATGAGTATTTCTCTTCACTCCACTTATACACATCAGCAGGATGAGCACCACATGTGGTGTGAATTCGAATGAATGGGTATGCTTTAGCCATGTTCATGTGTTTATGGTATTCAGATTCATCCAAAGAGATCGCCACTATTTCTCTTACCCCATGTTCATAAGCATAGTGAAGTTGCTCACTTAAAAGTGCTTGATCATGATAAACCAAATGAGTGTGTGTATCAATCCACCCTATTTGCGCCATACACGTGTCCCTACAATCAAGTCATGAATACTGGTTTGTTCTCCTCTTAACACAATGATGCCTAAGTTTATGAACCAAAAAGCTTGACCAACAATGGTGAATTGAATCGCTCTTAAAAGTGAGCGCAAAAACTTTTGACCTAGTGTAAGAGGATGCCCATCTTCATTGACCACTTTAATCATCATGGCTGTCTTTCCAATCGTGGTATTAAACACAACCATGGAAAGAAAATCATATAGAAAGAAGAAGGCAAAGGTTGCTGAAGATAATGAGAATAGAAACGTAAACCAGTTCAGAATAGGAATCCAAGAAAGGATCGTCCGCGTGATGAAGAAAACCACCGCTACAATTGAAAGTGGAATCCATACCATCAAACTGTCAATGATAAATCCTAATGCTCTTCGTAGTGTTAGTGTCATCGTTATTTCCCCAAGCAGAATCTGCTGAATATTTCATCCATTAAGGATGGTTTGGTATTGGCAGAGAGAATGCTTGTTAAGGCATCATACGCTGCTGATAAATCAATGGTAATGAGATCTACTTCAAACCCTGCTTCAATCGCATCAATGGCTTGAAGTAAATGACGTTTAGCTTGAGTGAGTAATCCGATTTGACGTTGATTGGATAAGGTTGGTGTATCTAAAACCGCAATGTTTTTCGCAAACAAGGTTTCAATGTGATCAATCAGAGGTTGTATGTCTTGATTAAGGGCAGAAATACTTAATCCTTCGCTCTTGATTAAATCACTCTTATTGTAGACGACGATGTGTTTCTTACTGGAAGCTTTTTCAATCAACTGTTCATCCACTGCTTTATTAGGATTGGTAGGATCAATGACCACAATCACCAGTTCTGCTGAATCAATGGATTTTAATGACCGATCAATTCCTATTTTCTCAACCACATCATCACTTTCACGAATACCCGCAGTATCAATCAGATGAAGTGGAATGTGCTTCAAGCGAATGTACCCTTCCACAAAATCACGCGTGGTCCCCGCAATCGGCGTCACAATGGCTTTCTCTTCTTGAAGAAGAGCATTAAGCAGTGAACTCTTCCCTACATTAGGTTGACCTACAATCACGGTCTTAACCCCTTCTTTAATGACTTCTTTCTTCATTGATGCCTCAATGAGGGCATCGGCTTTCTCAACCCATGATTTGGCTTGTGGAAGAATTTCTTGTGTGGTCATTTGAACCACATCTTCATATTCTGGATAATCAATGTTGACTTCAATGTGAGCAATCATTCCTATGAGTTCATCAATGAGTGGTTCAATGATTTTCTTCACATCCCCAGACATGGCTTTTAATGCCATGGTCATGGCTTGAGTCGATGAAGCATTAATAAGGTCATTAATCCCTTCTGCTTGAGTTAAATCAATGCGACCATTAATGACCGCTCTTTGAGTGAACTCCCCAGGTTGAGCTAAACGTGCTCCCAGACTGACACATAACCCCAATACTCTTGATGTGCTCATCAAGCCACCATGACAGCTGATTTCCACAATATCTTCTTTTGTGTACGATCGAGGTGCTTTAAACATCGTCAACATCACTTCATCCACCATCTCATGATTGGATGGGTCAAGAATACGTCCATAGGTTACTGTATGGCTTTCTATCTTATTTAAGTCTTTATTAAAAAGTTGGTTTGCGATGGTGATGGCTTCATCTCCTGAAAGACGAACAATCCCGATTGCTCCCATGGCTTGTGCTGTGGATATCCCAACAATTGTATCAAGTATCATACCTTTACCTCTTGGTTTATTATAGCACTACTCCTTTAAAAAGATAAAAAAGTGCCAAAGCACTTTAATCTTCATTCACTTCTAAAAGATCAAGTAAACGATTTAAGTCATCCCACCCCTTATAGGAGATCGTAATGGATGAATCATTAACTTTCACAGTGGTTTGAAATTTGTCTTCCAATGCGGAAATAACTCGATCATACACATGGGTTTCAACTTTAGGTTTCTTCGGTTTGACTACTGGTTGTTTTACCAAAGCTTCCACCGCACGAACGGAAAGTTGTTCTTTCACAATGCGTTTCGCTAAGGCAATCATTTCTGCCTCACTGCTTAGGGTAATGAGTGGGCGAGCATGTCCCATGGATAATTCTTGATTTAAGATCATGGTTTGAATCACATGAGGTAATCGATTCAACCTTAAAATATTCGCAATATGTTCTCGTGATTTACCTACTTTATTAGCCAAAGCTTCTTGAGTTAAATGCAAACGATCTATCATCATTTGATACGCCATGGCTTCTTCCATGATGTTTAGATTCTCTCGTTGAATGTTTTCAATGAGTGAAATTTCCATCATTTGCTCATCATTAAAGTCCAACACAATGGCTTCAATGGTTGATTTATTGGCCATGACACAGGCACGTAAACGTCGTTCACCCGCAATGAGTTCATACCCTAAAGGAGTTGAACGTACTAAGATAGGGGTAAATACACCATGTTGGGCAATGGAATCAGCCAATTCTTGAAGTTTGTCTTGGTCAAATTGCTTACGAGGTTGATAAGGATTGGGTCTAACTTCATCACATGGAATGTTTTGTCTAGAACCTTGAAATCCTTCCATGGTGCCTTGTTGGATCTGCTCAAGCACATCACTGACATTCTCTCCAAAGATCGCTCCTAAACCTTTTCCAAGTCGTGCTTTATCACTCATGCTTAACCTCCATTGTATTTAAGCACTTCTTTTGCCAGTGCTGCATACGCTTTCGCTCCTTCAGAGCGAACATCATATTCAAAGATGGATTGTCCTCGTGAAGGGGCTTCTGATAACTTCACATTACGAGGAATCGTTGATTTGTATACACGTTCTTTAAAATACTTTCTTACTTCTTGAGACACTTCCACACTTAATCGAGTACGTATGTCATACATGGTAAGTAGAACACCTTCAATAATTAAGTGAGGATTAAATAAGCGTTGAACCAATCGAATGGTTGATAACAACTGTGTTAAACCTTCCAAGGCATAATATTCACATTGAACAGGAATAATAACTGAATCTGCTGCCGTTAATGCATTGGTATTGAGCAGTCCTAATGAAGGAGGGCAATCGATGATGACATAATCATAATGATCTTTAATGGGATCAATCTTATTTTTAAGCAGTTTTTCTTTCCCTTGTTTGTACTCCACCATTTCCAAGTCAGCCCCCGCTAAATCAATGGTTGAAGGCACAAGTGAAAGTGGAGGTTGATGGATGGAAAGAATCACATCACTCGCTTTTTTATCACTTAAGAGTAAATCATACGCACTTAACTTAAAGGAAGAACGGGATGCTCCTATGCCTTGAGTAGCATTTCCTTGAGGATCAAAGTCAATCAGTAAAACCTTCTTACCTAAGTAAGCTAATCCTGCAGCTAAATTAACTGATGTGGTGGTTTTACCTACTCCACCTTTCTGATTTGCTACCGCAATCACTTTTCCCATATCTTCTCCTATTTCTTAACGGTGATGGTCATGCTCCATTCGTTGTCTTGATCTTTCTCACTGACTTTAATCTCAATATTGCTTTTTTGAATCATTCCTACCGCTTGCATGAGCGTGTTCTTGACAATCATCACATGACGTACTAACCCCTTAGAAGTTGGTTTATGTGTCTTGGGTTCAGTGATGGTTTTAATCTTTGATTCAGTGGCACTGACGGTAAGATCATGTTTGATGATGGAGTCTAAAACCATCATTTGATCTTCCTTCTTAAGTTGAAGGAGTGCACGAGCATGACGTTCTGTGATCTTCTTATCTAACACTGCTTTTTGAACCTCATTAGGAAGTTGAAGTAATCGAATCTTGTTCGCAATGGCTGATTGGGATTTACCCATTAATGAAGCCACTTTTTCTTGTGTCCAACCATTAGCTTTCATGATGGTGTGATATGCTTTAGCTTCTTCAATGGCGGTTAAGTCTTCTCGTTGAATGTTTTCAATGATGGCCATTTGCGCACTTTGTGCATCATTGGCTTGAGATACTAAGACATTCACTGTGGTATGTCCTAGCATCTGTAAGGCACGAAAACGACGCTCTCCAGCAATAATTTCATAGTGATCATCGATTTGGCGAACCACGATGGGCTGAATCAATCCATTCTCACGAATGGATTGGGCTAATTCTAATATCGCTTCTCGGTTAAATTCAACACGAGGTTGATGTCTATTGGGTTGAATTAAGTCAATACCAATCTCTACGGTTTCTCTCATAGCAATCTCCTACAAAGGCTGTTTTTTTATTTTAGCATAACCACGAGGGTACTGCGGAGAAGATTGTGACATTTTCTCAATGACTAAAATGGTTCTCACACTTTTTTCATCATCAATGAGTTGTACTGTGTCATTTTTAACCACTTTCGCATGCATGATATCCAATGCTTTGGTGGCATTAAAGAGTTCTTCTTGGGCTAATTGGCCTTTCAAGGCCACCAATTGTCCTCCCACTTTAAGTAAAGGTACAATCAATTCAAGTAAAATATTCAATCCTGCTACCGCACGCGCTGTTCCAACATCAAAACGCTCTTTGTATTCACGAAGTTCTTCAACACGCTCATTAATGAAATGAACATTGCGTAGTTCACACGTTTGCGCTACTTTCTTTTGAAAGTTGATTTTTTTAGTGGTCGTTTCGATGGAAGTGACATGAATATCTTCTCTTAAAATTGCCCACACCAATCCAGGAAATCCTGCTCCAGAACCAACATCGCACACTTTCACATTTAGAGGCACATATTTTAATCCTAAAGCACAATCCACAAAGTGTTTAATGACGATGCCTTCAAAATCATCAATGGCTGTGAGGTTGTGAATCTTGTTTTCTTCCATCAGTAAAGAGGCATAGACATCAAGTTGTTCAATTTGCTTGGCATTAAGGTTCATTCCAATACGATCAAAGGAATGTCGAATAAAGGTTGTTCTCATGCACACATTATACCAAAGTTCATCCTATGAAAAGCGATAAGAAAAGACATTTCAATTGAAATGTCTTAGTTAAGGCGTTCTAGAATCTGTTCTTCATACAGATTTAAGGTGTTCAAACGTGATGAAATGACATTGAATCCTTCTAACAACACACTGACTTCTTCATCATAATTTGCTTTGATTTCATTATAGGTATCTCTTTGTAAGGTATAGTTACTTAATACTGGATTTTCTAAGGTTTCATTCATGAAACTTAATCCTGCTTCTAAGACAACACTATAATTAAGTGGTGAGTAACATGCTTCTAAAGCATCCTGTAGATCTAAAGCATTATTATAATGCGTACGGGCATTGTTTAAGGCTTGAGCAAGTCCATTACGATAATAAGGAAGAATGCTGTCAATGAACCGATTGATAAAGGTTTGAAGCTCTTGGATGATGAAATCACTGTCTTCATGACAATCCACAATATAGCCACGATCAATATCATCCAAGTAAAATTGAATGTTACTTAGAATAGGCATATGAAAGGAAGGACCCCAATCAAATGGTACATTAGACACAAATGATTTTAATACTAACAGTCTTTCTTCATTGAGTTCATCTCTTGCCCTCAAGGTTTGACGTAGTAATACTGTTTTAATTTCATCTTTATCTTCATCATTTAATGTGACTTGTTGAATTTGACGAAAGGCTTCATCATAGTTTTCATCATTTAAAAGTACAATAATGGGTTCACTACGTGATACTGTTTCATCAGACTGAAAATAGGTGTAGATTAAAAATCCTCCCACAATAATCAATAAGATATTAAACCCCCATCCTAGGATTTTTTTCATGTCCCCTCCTATTGTGAACTCACTGTTTTGGTTTTACTGGTTAAAAGCCATGAGTAAAACTTGAATATCTGCTGGATTAACTCCTGAAATCTTGGTGGCTTGAGCAATGGTCATGGGCTTAATGGTAGATAACTTTTGTCTGCCTTCAATGGATAAGTGAGGAACACAATCATAATCAAAATCACTTGGTATTTTCCATGTCTCAAGCACTTTAACTTTTTCAGCTTCTTTGCGTGCTTTTTGAATGTATCCTTCATACTTGATTTCAATCTCAAGTTGCATAATAACTCGCTCATGCATGTTCACTTCCAAGAAAGGTATGAAGTCCATGAGCGAAATATGAGGACGACGAATGGCTTCAATGATCAGAATTCCTTCTTGAAAATTAGTATACCCTTTTTCGATAAGGATTTGAGCCATTGAATCTTTAGATGTGATTCTTCGCTGACTTATGAGTTCTAATAGCGATTGTTTTTGAGCTTGTTCGGTTAGGAACATCTCATACCGCTCTTGAGACAATAAACCAACCTCATATCCTTTTGAAGATAATCTTACATCCGCATTATCATGTCGAAGCAATAAGCGATATTCAGCTCTTGACGTAAGCAATCGATACGGTTCTAAGGTTCCTTTAGAAATTAAATCATCGATCATGACCCCAATGTAGGCTTCATCTCGTCCTAAGATTAAAGGAGCTTTTCCCTGAGCATACAATCCCGCATTGATCCCCGCAATGATGCCTTGTCCAGCCGCTTCTTCATACCCTGAAGTCCCATTGATTTGACCCGCACAGAACAATCCTTTGATTAAGCGTGTTTCTAAAGATGGAAACAATTGGGTTGGTTCAATCGCATCGTATTCAATGGCATACGCATATTCCGTGATGATGGCATTCTCACATCCTGGAATGGTTTTTAGCATTTTCTCTTGAACATCACGAGGTAGCGAGGTGGAGAATCCTTGTACATACGTGGTATTTAGGTGAACCGATTGTGGTTCTAAGAAGATTTGATGACGCTCTTTATCAGAGAATCGGACCACTTTATCTTCAATGGATGGGCAGTATCGAGGACCTACACCTTCGACTACACCAGAATACATGGATGATTTTTTGAGATTAAGATGAATAAGATCATGGGTGCTCGCTGAAGTATACGTCAAATAGCAAGGCCATTGTTCTTTTATGGTATCTTCTTCTTTCGTGGTTGGTGAAAAAAAGTAACGTCTTTCATCTCCAGGTTGAAGGGTTGTCTTTGAAAAGTCAATGGAAGAAGTTAGAACTCGAGGCGGAGTGCCTGTTTTAAGTCTAAAGAGTCTGAATCCTAATTCTTTCAGTTGATCTGATATGGCATTGGACGTCGGTAGATTATCAGGACCACTGACTCTCACTTCATCCGAAATCATGATTTTAGCTCGCATGTAAGTCCCTGTGGTAATCACCACTGCTTTAGAAAGCAGTCTTTCTTGATTGGAAAGAACCACTCCTTTAACCACATTGTCTTCCACAATGATGGAATCCACCATGGATTCAATGACATCCAAATTCTCTTGAGCTAAACACACTTCTTTCATCATTTTTGAATATTCAAGTTTATCTGATTGTACTCTTAAAGACCAGACACCTGGTCCTTTATTGGTATTCAGCATTTTAAATTGTAATGCGGTTTTATCCGCAGTGATGCCCATTTGTCCCCCTAAAGCATCAATTTCAGCCACCACAATACCTTTTGCTGGTCCTCCAATGGAAGGATTGCATGGCATCATGGCAATTTTATCAATTGAAATGGTGCACATGGCTGTTTTCATATGTTGACGAGCACTGGCTAAAGCCGCTTCTACACCGGCATGCCCTGCTCCGATCACGATCACATCATACATAAATTTTTCTCCGTTTTCGCTAGTATTGTAGCACATTTTTCTTGTTTCTATCATTCTTTGACTATTGCTTGACAACTGTCTTAAATGGGTGTATTGTATTATTGTAAATAATACATTAAGGAGGGTGTTGCTATGTTTGTGCTCGACTATCGCAGCAAACTTCCCATCTATGAACAACTTCAAACGCAAATGATGAAGTTAATCGTAGGGGGAGTGCTCAAAGAAAACGATCAACTACCTGCCGTAAGAACACTTGCCATGGAACTTGGAGTGAATCCAAATACCGTTCAGAAAGCCTATGCAGAGTGTGAACGAGTGGGCATGATTGTTTCCGTCACAGGGAAAGGATCCTTTGTATCTAATCCTGCCATCAGTATGCAGTTGTATATGAAAGAGAAGTTTAAGGAACTAAAGACCTTGATTCAAGAATCCATTGAATATGGTTTAGATCCTAATATTATCATCAATGCGGTTACCGCTTGGTGTGAGAAAGGGGAATGGGACTATGATCCAACTCAAAGCAGTCACTAAATCATTTGATAACTCACTCGTTTTGGATCAAGTGGATTGGTTTGTCCGTAAAGGCAGTGTCTTTGGCCTTGTTGGACCTAATGGTGCCGGTAAATCAACTATCTTGAGGCTGATTTCTGGGGTTATTACACCTGAATCAGGTGTGGTCACTTTAGATGATCAACCAGTGTATGATAATCCACTTGCAAAACAACGTATTCTATTCTTATCTGATGATCCATTTTATCTTCATCAGGCTACCATTGAAGAAATGAAAGAATTCTATAAGTTATTCTATCCTTCCTTTAATGAAACTATGTATCAACGTCTATTGAACAACTTTCCTGTTCCAACTAAAAAGAAAATCAATGATTTTTCTAAAGGGATGAAACGTCAAGTCGGGCTTATCCTAGCATTATCTGTTAATCCTGATGTCTTGCTTCTGGATGAAAGTTTTGATGGATTAGATCCTGTCATGCGTTTAACTTTAAAACGTTTTATTGCCCAGGAAATGTCTAATCGTGAGATGACAGTAGTTATCTCCTCTCACAACTTGCGTGAGTTGGAAGATATCTGTGATCAAATTGCCCTCATCGACAATAAGAAAGTCGTGATGAGTGGTCAAGTGGATACTATCAAAGAAGAGTTTCATAAATTCCAAGTGGGCTTTAGAGATGTCTTGGATGTGGCCGGTTTCAATGGTCTTGATATTATTCACCAAGAACAAGTGGGCAATGTCTTTACCTTAGTCATTAAAGGTTCACTTGAGGTGATTAAAGCACAACTTGAATCCTTAGATCCTGCGTTGTATGTGGAACTTCCACTCAACTTAGAAGAAATCTTTGTCTATGAAATGGAGGCTCGCGGTTATGGAAAATCTATTTAGAGCTCGCATTAATGTTGGTTTCTTTCGTTTCTTAATTAAAAGAAACACACGTTTAATGATTTTAACCACAGTGGCTATGATTGCCCTGTATCCACTCTTTGCGTTTACTGAGTTTGTCTTTAATGGCACGTATTCTCAAACCATGTTTAACATTGGTCGTGGCTTTCAACTTACTGTGTTCTTCGTCTCATTAGTGATTGTCCCGTTTGTGATTTTCTCTTATCTTAACTCAAAGAAATCATTGGATGTGTATCACGCTTTACCGATCACTCGTAAAGACTTGTTCTTGACAGGACTGGTGGCTTCCATTGTGGTTGTCCTTGTGCCTTTCTTACTCATTTATGGTGTCGGTTGGGTTTACAACATCATGGTGGTTCCTGGTGTAGACAATACTCGTATCTTTGAGAATCTTTACTATAGTCTTGCCTTATCGATGGCCATTACCCTTCCATTCATGTTTTCTATGATGAATACAGGGACTTCTGTGGATGGTTTCCTCTATGGATTAATCATTCACTTGATTCCAATGATTGCCTATGGAACTTACTTGGTGTTTGGTAATACTGTTTTACTAGGGTTTAGAGCTCCTACAAACAACACGTTCTTATTGTTCACTGCCCCTTTATGGAGTTTGTTTGAACTTAACCTTAATACCAACTTAGTTTATCCTAATCCTGATTTAGTTGCTTTGTATTGGTTCTTCATGTCCTTTGCAATGGCTTGGTTAGTCTTGTACTTCTATAAGATTCGTCGCAGTGAAAAGGCAGAAACACCTTTCACTAACAATAAATTTTATCCAATTATTGTTTCCATGTTTATTCTGATCGTTCAAGTGTTCTTCTATTCTACGTTCACCTTATTGACTGATGGTCGTGGATTAGATTTAAGAACACTCATCTTCCCCGTCTTCTTTACCTTTGTGGGATACATGATCTTGGATGTCATTGCCAATCGTGGGTTCAAAAACTTTACGAAAGCCTTCATTAAGTTTGCGATACTCACAGCAATATCACTCACTGGATTCATTGGAGCGACATTAACTGGTGGTCTTGGATATACCAATTATGTTCCTAATCCCAATAATGTCGAGAAGGTTGAGTTTCTCATTAATGATGAACTAGGATTATTCTCTCCTGCTTATACTAGCTACATTTATAACACAACTCAAGGTATACTTGCCTATGAAGATGACGCTGAAATTGCAGGGATTATTGAATTTCATAAGTCTATCTTAGAGCGTTTTGATGAATTAGGGATTACATCTAATTCTTATAACTTTGGTGAAAACACCAGCATTACTTCCTCTTTTCCATTCAAACTTTCTCCTTGGGTGACCAGTCAAGTGCAGTTTAAATACACTCACAACAATGGTTCAACCACACTTCGCTCTTATACTATTCCTGTAGCTTGGACTGATACTGTATTACCATTGTCTGTTTCTAAACCTAATTTGATGAATCGTTATCCTCATTTGAGTCAAAGTGCAAAAGTAACTTCTCTCAGTTATACTCCTGCAGTGATGAACATTAAAACACCTCTTGACTTAAGTAAGACACAATCCTTATTTGATACCTATATTGAAGAGTACACTCGATTGGGATCTAAGATACTTGAAGGTGATCAACTTGTTGGGTACATTCTCAGTGAAGTGGTAACCACCAATGAGTTTAATAATATCTCTTCACAAGCACTTCCTGTCTTTGCTTCTTTCACCAATACGTTAGCTCTTCTTAACCCACAAGCTGTCAACATCAGTGATTCACTTGTGTTTGAATTTGTTAGACCAAGAGCTAATGACAACCCAGCAGAATTCTACATTCAATCCTTTGATGGTAACTTACGCTACTGGAACTATGATTCAAGTGTAGAATATGCGACATTCACCTTAACCGGCTCAGAAATGATGCAGCTTCTTCCTTACTTGACAGCTCATCATGTGAATGAGGATTTGGTTGGACTTATCAAAGTTGATCCTCAATTCTCACTTGGGGTTGAGCGTCAAACTAACTTTGTCTTCTACTCCTTACTTGAAGAAGGTAGAGACACATTGAATGCTTTAATTAATGAGAAGGTTCCAGTGTTTAAGACCTTCGATCAGCTTTATTACAATTATGAATAAATCCTTTCAAAGACATGCCTTCAATGGCATGTTTTTTTAGTCATCTCACTTTATTAATGTCTTTAATACTCGTATGATACAATAACGTTATAAAGGAGACATCATGGACTTTAATCTACAAACCCCAACCCTATTATTCTCAGCCATTTCACTACTCATGTTAGCGTATACCAATCGTTTTCTAGTGATTGCAGGTCTGATTCGTGACTTGCATAAACAGTATCTATTAGAACCCAGTGATATTCTTAAAGGTCAACTCATTAACCTAAAACGTCGTATGAACATCATAAGAAACATGCAAATTTTTGGAGGGTTTTCATTCTTCTTCAGTGTGCTAAGTTTACTGCTTATCTTTGCTTTGGCTGATACTTTAGCAAAGGTTATGTTTGCGTTTAGTCTACTCACATTATTGATTTCTTTGTTTCTATTGATTGTGGAGTTACAAATTTCGGTCAATGCTTTGAATATCCAGCTTAAAGACTTTAAAGAGGATTGAGTTTTAGGGATGAACAGTAATGTTCATCCTTTTCTTTCCCTTGCATTAATCAATGAAATGGTATAATGAACCAAAGAGGTTGTTATGAAATTTGTCCATACTGCAGATTGGCATTTAGGTAAAATCATTCATGGTAGAAGCCTAATTGAAGATCAACGTCATGTGCTCCTTCAACTGTTTGAGAAACTTCACCATGAAGGGATACAACTTTGTGTTGTAGCTGGTGATATTTATGATCGCTCACTTCCTAGTATTGAAGCCATTAAAGTTTTAAATGAAATCTTAGAGAAAGCCATACTTGATTATCACATTCAAATCATCCTTATTTCAGGAAATCATGATTCTGGTGATCGCCTACATTTTGGGTCTTCTTTAATGAATGAGCAACTCATAAGAATTGAAGGTGTACTAAAGCCAACCATGGCTAGGGTTGAGATGGAAGATGAGTTTGGAAAAATTGTTTTCCATTGTCTTCCTTACTTCAAACCAGCTCAAATTCAAGTGATGTTTAATCTTGAAGAACCCTTAAGTTTTGATGAAGCAATGAAAGTCTATCTTTCTTATCAAAACTTTGAATCTAATGCTCGTCATGTCTTGATTACTCATCAATTTCTTGTGGGGTTAACCCAAAGTATTGAATCTGATTCAGAGCTTCCTTTATCTGTAGGGGGTTCTTATCATATTTCTTATGAACATGTTTCATTTTTTTGACTATGTCGCTTGCGGACATCTTCATGCCCCTCAAAAAGTGGGAGAAGATCATATTCGATACAGTGGCTCAATTCTTAAATATTCTGAAAATGAAGTTAATCAACACAAAGGATTTACACTCGTCGAGTTAAAACAAGATGGTGTTAAAACACAGCATGTTCCACTCATTCCACTTAGAGATTTAAGAATCATCCAAGGAAGCATGAGTGAACTACTATCTATGCCATCCAGTGATGATTATGTCATGGTGTATTGCAGCGATGAGCGAGAAATCACGGATGCGATGATTCATATCAAAGATGTTTTTCCTAATGCATTGAAGTTTAGATATACCAAAGAGATTCAACCATTACTTGAGTCACACTCTTCACTCACCCATTCCACACTTCAACTCAGTGAACTGGAGGTGTTTGAGCAATTTTTCAAAGACATGAAAGACATGTCCTTGAATGAATCACAACGAAAACTATTGAATGAACTTTTTGAAGTCGCAAGGGAGATGAATGATGAAACCAATTCAACTTAAACTTCAAGGTTTTGGACCTTACAGAGACGAAACCATCATTGACTTTACTCGTTTTATGAAAGATGGGTTGTTTCTCATTACCGGACCTACTGGAGCTGGTAAGACCACTCTTTTTGATGCGATGACGTTTGCTTTGTATGGAGATAGTAGTGGAAGTGTACGAAGTAATCGTAACTTTCGTAGTGATTTAGTCGATGATCAAACCCCAACCTATGTTGAGCTCATTTTTGAACTTCAAGGAAAACAATACCGCATTCATCGTACCCCATCTTACAAAGTCTCTACTCGTAAAACTCCTTTACTTCATGAAGTCACTCTTTTCGCTCCTCACCAACACGTCATTGTAGGGGTTAAAGAAGTGGAACAAGCTATAAAATCCTTGTTAGGACTTGACGTTCATCAATTCAAACAAGTCGTCATGATTGCACAGGGAGAGTTTACTCGCCTGTTGTTTGCGGATAGTGCAGAGAAATCCAAGATTTTTAGAAGTATCTTCTCCACTCATATTTATAGTACTCTGGAGAATCTTCTTTATGAGCGTTTCAAATCCACTAAAAACTCACTTGAGCAAGAAGAAACATTACTCATCAGTACCTTTGATGGTATTAAATCCAATCATTCTTCCCTAGAGTCCTTTAGTCCACTCATCTTAGAAAACATGGATCCCCTCTTAGAAGTGGTTCAAACCTCACTGGGTGGGCTACATAATGAGATCAACCATAAGCAAAGTGAATTCAAACAACTTGAAGCACATTCTAAAGAACTCAATGTTAAGTTAGCTTATGCGAAAGAAATCAATTTAAACCATCAACGATTAAGCGAAGAAAATCATAAGCTTAATGATCTATTACTTCAACAGCCCATCATTGAACAAGACAAAGTGGTTTTGAAGCGAGCAGAAGACGCTGCTCTTATTGAACCCACTCGTCAAGATGTGGTTCGTAACCAGAAAGAAATGGATGATTTCAAGACAAAGATTGTTTCCATACAAACTGAGATTGACTCGTTTAAACTGCATCTTGATTCACTTAAGAGCACTCAAAACACGCTTCTTGAAGATCAGCCACGAATTGAAGGACTTAGGAAGCGAAAAGAAGCTTTGGAAAGTGCTATGCATGTGTTTCAAGAACTTGAAAACATTAAGAATAGGCTTATTACACAACAAAATTTATTCAGTCACATTCAATCTCAACTGCAAAAACTAACGCATCAAAAACAAGAAGCACAAATTGATCATGATCAATTAGAAACAGAACTTGCTGAATTACTTCAACTAGAAAAAGAAGAACTGTCCTTAGGTTCACAGATTGATAAACTTCAACAGTCTATAAAAACGACTGATGAGAAGCTTTCATACTGTATTGATTTAGAAAACACATTTAAGATTCTGTCCCCTCTGAGCGATGAAATAACACAACTTCTAGATGAATTTTTCGCTAAGAAAACATTGTTGGATACCTTAAACCAAGCTTTTCTTCAAGATCGAGCCTACCATCTTGCTCAAGAGTTAAAGGATCATGAACCTTGCCCTGTGTGTGGTTCAACTCATCATCCTCAACTTGCTCAACCTACTTATGATGCTGTTTCTCAAGAACAACTCAAAACACTTCAACATCACATTGACACTTTAAACCAAACCATTCAATCCAAGACCCATGATCACCATTCTCTTCAGTTCAAGATTGATCATCTGTCTAAACAACTTAATATTTCCATCTCACACGTTTCTGATTTTCGTCAGGAACTCATTGAACATCAAAACCGTGATTCTTTAGTGCTTCATGAGAAACAAGAAAGACTCAAACAAGTCAAATCAAAACTGTCTCAGCTTCCAAACAAACAATCCCAACTTAAGACACTGAAAGAGAAAATCAATGAGCTTCAACTTCAATTGGAGTCACAATCATTAGAATCAATTCAAATTGAAAAACAGATTGTGGTGTTTGAAAGTGAACTCAAATTTAAACAAGCCAGTCTTCCTAAAGAAGTGGATGTTTTAACCTTTCATGATGAACTGACTTCACTGACTCAAACCATTATTCATTATGATACACAATACAAAGAAACGTTGGATCAACTTCAAGAAGTTCAAACCAAGCACAATCAAAAACAAGGAGCATTAGTTTCAACACAAGAGCAACTGCACGTTCTTGAAAACAAACATGAGATATTGAATAGTCAGCTCAACCAACTCCTTAACGATTATGGCTTCACCTCCATCGATGCTCAACAAACTGCCTATCTTTCCCCAATCCACCAACAAGCTCTTTCTTCCAAGATTCAATCCTATACATTGACTCTCAATCAAACTCAACGTAATGTGAATGAATTAGAAAAATCATGTGCACTCAATCCTAAAATTGAAATTGAACCTTTACACAAAGAGATTGATGATGTGAGTCAAGCGATGAATCTTCACAATCAGATTGTGGGGGAAATGAATCAAAAGACAAGAAGCATCATGGCTGCTCAAGTGAAGTTAAAGTCACAAAAAGAAAGAGTGGCTTTTACCACTCAGCTTCTCAATGATTTAAATACATTGTATCAAGTCACTAAAGGCAACAATCCACAAAAACAAAGTCTTGAGACCTATGTCTTAGCTTACTACTTTAGACGTATTCTTGAACTCAGTAATTTACGATTATCTCGTTTGAGTGATGGACGTTACCTCTTTGTCTTAAAAGATGAACCCAATAGTCGTCGACTCTCGGGACTTGATTTGGATATCTATGATTATGAAACAGGTAAACCAAGGGATGTTCGCTCATTATCAGGAGGAGAATCATTTAAGGCTGCGTTAAGTTTAGCCTTAGGTTGTTCTGATTTGATGCAAAATCTTGCGGGAAGTCATCAAATCAATACTCTCTTCATTGATGAAGGGTTTGGATCGTTGGATGCACAATCATTGGATGCTGCCATCAATGTTCTCTTAGAAATCAAACATGATGATAAACTGATTGGAATTATCTCTCATGTTAGTGAACTAAAAGAGCGTGTTGAATCTCAGCTAGTGATTGTGAAGAAAGATAAAGGAAGTGGAATAACTTATCAACCTTAACTTAACTATAATACAAAAACCAGTTCATTCCTGAACTGGTTTATTTGTGTTGATCACAAACTCAGGTACAACCTTCTTAACAATCTCATCATAGAGTTTATCAGAAGCTTGTATCTTAAAGACCAATGTCTTTGTCTTAAGTGTCATGCCTTGTGCGTCTTTCTCATACAAGAGAATATCATTGTATGAGACATACACTGGGTTTAACCCACATTGAAGTAGTCCACTACTTAGGATATAACGCTCTTTGTTTTTAAATCCTTGATTATAATCTTTAGCCCATAAAGTAGCTTGTTGAAGTTCTTGATTCCTGGTTAGCTTGATATATTTGAAGGTTGTTCTAATGCTTAACCATAGTAATCCAATGAAGATCACCAACCAAACCAACACGATGGGTATATAATTGATAATTCTTTGCGTATGATCAAGCATGATTTCTGGATAAATTAAGGCTGAAACTTCATCTTCACTTAGCCCTGTGTCTTCCGCTATTTGTGCAATCATCGCATCTCTAATCAAGGTCATGTTTTCTTGAGAAAAGGTAATTCTTGATAAGATGAATAGCGTGTTTTCTTTAACTTCTTGTTGGGTAAACACAAAATAGTAGCCATCGTTTAGTTCATTGATGAACCCTTTGAATCTAATTTCCTTACCTTGATATTCAATCTCAAAGTCCACATCAGTGTACTCACTGGAAAGTGGGACATTGAATTGATAGGCATTGGAGGTTGCGAAATCAGATTTTTCAGTAACACGACTGGAAAAGATTAATTTAATTCCTTCCGAAATGATGGTATTTCCAATAAGCAACATCACCAATGTCGAAAGAATAAACAAACCACTCCACTTTAGTCCTGCTCTTTTAATGATTGATTTTGGCATTAAGCAATCTTACTTCCTTTTTCACTGGAGTCAAATGTGACAAGTTCTTGTTTGCCTTCACTGTTGGTCGCCACTAAGATCATACCTTCAGATAATATCCCTCTTAGTTTGACAGGTTTCAAGTTGGTCACTAACATGACTTTCTTTCCTACAAGTTCTTCAGGTTTGAATTGAGCTGCGATGCCACTCACCACTTGATGAACACGTCCTCCTACATCAATCTGTGAGACAAGCAGTTTGTTTGCATCAGGATGCACTTTACATTCTAAGATTTCTCCTACTTTAAACACCATTTTCTTGAAATCATCAATAGTAGCTTCAATCACTTCTTCAACCACAACTTCTTCTTTTCTCTCTTCTTTAGGAAGCAAAGCTTCATAGGTTTTCAAGACATCCTCCAAAACTAGACGAGGCATGATGATGATGTTTTCATTATGCAAAGTGTGTCCTGGTTTTAACACATCAAAATCGGTGAGTGATTCAAAGGAATTTACTGGATGATTAAGAATCAGCAACAGCTTATCACTTGTCTCTGGTACAAAACTACGTAGCGCTACCGCCACAATACGAATGGTTTCAAGTAAGTTTTTGATCACTCGTGATAAACGTGCGCGTTGTGTTTCATCTTTCGCAATGTTCCAAGGCAGTGTTTCATCAATATACTTATTGGCACGTTTCGCAACTGTGATGATGGCTTCAATGCTTTCTGCTACCTTAAGTTCACTCATGGAAGTCACCATGTCTTTTTGAAGTGATAAAGCCAAATCAATCAATTCTTGATCCTCTGCAAGTGGTGCATCACTGTCTTCAATCACACCATTAAAATATTTCATGGACATGTTCCAAGTACGGTTGGCTAAATTACCGACGATGTTGACGATATCGGTGTTAATGCGTTCCACCATGCTAGGAATGGTAATGGAGCCATCATTCGCAAAAGGCATTTCACGAAGCATGATGTAACGAACCCCATCCACACCAAAGAGTTTCACCATATCATCAGAATAAATGGTGTTGCCTTTGGATTTAGACATCTTCCCATCCCCAACAAGGAGCCAAGGATGTCCAAACACTTGCTTAGGTAGTGGAAGATCCAATGCCATCAACATGATTGGCCAATACAACGTATGAAATCTTAAGATGTCTTTTCCAATTAAATGCACATCCGCAGGCCAGTATTTGTTAAAGAGTTCACCATGATTGCCATCCACATCATAACCTAGCCCGGTAATGTAGTTGGATAACGCATCAATCCACACATAAACCACATGCTTATCATCAAAATCAACAGGAATTCCCCATTTAAAGGACGTTCTAGACACCGCAAGATCTTGAAGACCTGGTTTTAGAAAGTTGTTCACCATTTCATTTTTACGTGATGCGGGTTGAATAAACTCAGGATGTTCCTCAATGTGTTTCATGAGTCTATCTTGGTATTTTGAAAGTTTAAAGAAGTAAGACTCCTCTTTCGCTTTATGCACCTCTCTTCCACAATCAGGGCACTTACCGTTATCCAGTTGTGAATCGGTATAAAACGACTCACACGGTGTACAATACCATCCTTCATATTCAGACTTATAAATATCGCCTTGTTCATACAGTTTCTTAAAAATCTTTTGAACTTGTAATTCATGGTTTTCATCTGTGGTACGAATGAAGTAATCATAGTTAACATTCATACCATCAAACAAGGATTTGATCTGAGCAGCAACTCCATCCACAAACGCTTGTGGCGTTTGATTGGCTGCTAAGGCTTTCTCTTCAATTTTTTGTCCATGTTCATCTGTTCCAGTTTGAAAATAGACATCATAGCCTTCTTCTTTTTTAAATCGGGCAATCGCATCAGCCAACACAATTTCATAGACGTTACCAATATGAGGTTTGCCTGAAGTGTATGCGATAGCAGTGGTAATATAATAAGGGGTTTTGTTCATAGGGTGTTCCTCTTTTTGATAAAAAAACGACTGTCTAAGGACGCCTTACGCGCGGTACCACCTTAGTTCACAATCGTGCAACTTAATCCTTAACGCGGAAAGACGATGAATATTACGTATCATATTCATAGACATAAGACCATTATGACTAATCTCAATCTGTGTTTTCACCCACCACACAGTCTCTACCAATGAGGATTAATCCCTCTTCTTATGGACTCTTTTACACATTATAGTCTACCCACCAAGCGTTGTAAAGTTAACAACGCTTGGAGTGATAGAGTTCATACACTTGTTTCTTACGATAACCACTAATCTTAGCCACTTCATTAATCGCATCTTTCGCAGAGTATCCATTAGAAATAAATTCTTCAATCTTGGCATACACATCGCTTAAGTCCATATCAGGAAGTTTTGTACCTTCATCTTTATCAATGATGAGCACCATTTCTCCTTTTAAATTGGTTGCTTCTTCAAGCAGTTCAGAGAGGGTTCCTCGCAAGAATTCTTCATGCATCTTGGTGAGTTCTCTTACCAACACTGCTTTTCGATCACCCAAATATTCTAAACAATGTTTTAACGTCTTCGCAATACGATGAGGTGACTCATATAAAATGAGTGTGGCTTGATAATGACGAATACGAGTTAATACTCCCACAAGTTCTTTGGCTTGATTAGGAAGAAACCCATGGAAGTAGAATGGTTGTGTCACTAAGCCTGAAGCCACTAAGGCATTCAATAAGGCACTGCTTCCAGACACAGGAATAACATTGTATCCGTGTTGGATGACCGCATTCACAAGCTCATGTCCAGGATCAGAAATGAGTGGATACCCTGCATCGCTGATGAGAGCCACATGGTGGCCTTGGTGAAGTAACATGAGTATGCCTTTCACACTTTCACTTTCATTGAACTTTTGATGTGAAATCAGTTTAGTCTTGATATTGAAATGCTTAAGCATCTTAGCACTGTGTCGGGTGTCTTCACAGGCAATCACATCCACTTCATTGAGAATCTCAATGGCCCGTGGAGTCATTTCAGATAAATTTCCGATTGGAGTTGCGACGATGTACAGTTTAGGATGTTCACTTTCAAATGATTTTTGTCGGTTCATGAAGCAGTTCCTCCATGAGAGTTAATGTCATCCAATGTCACAAACAGTACTTCACTGCGATTATCCAGTTTGATGACTTTTTGTATGACATTCAGTCCTACTACCTTATACGGTTGTCCTTTATAGTTGATGATAGAGTTTTGCTTTGGAAACAACTCTTTATATTCCTTGTATTGTTCATCCTCACATTTCAAACAGCACATGAGTTTTCCACATTGACCTGAAAGCTTTTGAGTATTGAGTGATAACCCTTGGTTTTTCGCCATATTGATGGAAATCACATCAAACTTGGTTTTATAGCGTGAACAACACGTCTCTTGTCCACATGTTCCAATTCCTCCAACCACTTTTGCTTTATCACGGGCTCCCACTTGTCTTAAATCAATGCGGGTTTTGAAAGTCGAAGATAAATCTTTGAGCAGTTCTCTAAAATCCACGCGATCATCACTCACATACATGATGGATAGTTTTGATTGATCAAGGGAATATTCTGTACTGACCACATTCATCACTAATCGATGTTGCGCAATGAGTCGCACCACTTGTGGACGAACCTTCTTGTTTAAGACTGAGATTTCCCCAAAGGCATCAAAATCTTCCTTTTGTGCTTTACGCACATAAAAGGTTTCACTTTCTTCCTCAGTGAGTTCAGGCATGGACTTCACCTTCGCTAACTCAAGCCCTTTATGAGATTGAATGATGATGGCTTCATTGAGTTTAAGTTCTTCATCATCATGGACAAGTACGTTTTCTACACGTTGATTGTAGAGTGTACGGGCTATAAAGCTTTTCATACGCTCTCCTCCTTTAAAATGTTTCCCAGTTCAATTAACCACAAATCAACACAAAGATTAAGATTAGCGTTGTGGGTTAAGTTTTGTTGGCACTGTTGGGTTAAGATGAGTCCTTCTAATCCTTGTTTAGGGGTTAACCTCACATTGAAAGGAGATTGAAGGGCAGCTACTTCTTTGAATAGGCGACTTAGGATGGTTAATGTGTCATTCACAATCTCTTTTGCTTGTGTCTCTTTAAGATTAAACACCGTTTTCTGTCCATGAACCATGAAAGGATGACGTTCATTGATCATCGTAATGCTTTTCTTAAAGGCATCAATGGCTAAAGGAAAACTTTCTTTATTTTTAAGTTTCTCGACATCCAATCGTGAAGAGGCACAGGCTTCATAGGCATACCATGTGAGTTCATCCGATGCTTCTAATCCTTCAAATTGTGAAGGATGAAAGGATTCAACTTTATTGGTGCATCGAATGATTTGTGAGCGTGAACGAATCGTTGGTAATACACTGTTTTCATCGGTGGTGGTTAGGATGATGGTGAGTGAAGACGATTGAGGCTCTTCTATGAATTTTAGTAGTGAGTTGGCCGCTTCAGAGGAACTGTGTTCAATGTGATGTATAATCACATATTTCTTTTGAGCTTGTTCAAGTGCTGTGTTAGCTAAATCACTTTGCATTTGAAGAATGTCTTCTTTTTTTATGCTTGAAGGATAACTATTGATGATGACTCCATCACTATAGAGGTTCTTACTCACTCTAAGACATGAATCACACACTGAACAGGCCAAGACATCTGGTTGTTCACACACTAAACTTTGCGCCATGAGCAAGGCTATTTGAAGCAGTTGGGTCTGATCACTGCCTGTTAATAAGTAGGCATGATTGACTTTGTTGTTTTGAAAACTGTTTTTTAAGATTTGATAGACAATGGGTTGAGATTCAAGAAGCTGAGAAGATGTAAAAAGCGGCACCAATGGTGATGCTGAAGCCATTTCTTGGGCTGTCGCTTTTTTCTTCCTAGCCATGATTAATCCAATACCCTCTCATGAATTGTTTTTAAAGCTTCTTGCACAATCGCTGTGATGGATCGGTTTGCATCAATCTTCACAATACGATCTTTGAATCGTTCTACCACCTGTTCATACCCTTTCACCACTTCAAGATGAAATGAAATATCTTCTTGATCAAGACGATCTTTAAACTTACGTGAGGTAATGCGTGATAATCCTGTTTGCGCATTCACATCTAAGTATAGGGTTAACTCAGGCATATGATCATCAATCGCAAATTGATTGATTTGAAACACTTCATCAATTCCAATCCCTCGACCAACCCCTTGATAAGCCAAAGATGAATCAACAAAACGATCACAAATCACAAGTTTTTGTGCCTCTAAAGCAGGTAGTATTTTCTCCACAAGATGTTGACGACGAGAAGCGGCATAAAGTAAGGCTTCTGTACGAATATCCATCTTGGTATTTTTCGGATCTAAGATGACATTTCGGATTTCTTCCGCAATCTCAATCCCTCCAGGTTCACGTGTATACACCACATCGTACCCTTCGTTTTTGAGTGCTTCCACCACTTTTCGTGATATGGTGGTTTTACCACTACCATCTGGACCTTCAAAGGTAATGAATCCAGTTTTTTTCATAAATCTCTCCTCATCGTATTATACCACAGCCAAAGTCTTCGTTTAAGCACCATTTCAAGGAATAGTGGTATAATGTCCCTATGAAAAAAAATGAGAAAACAACCGTAACAAAGCAAGTATATAAAGGAAAAATCCTGAATGTCTATGCGAATGAAGTGGACATTGATGGTGAGAAAGGATATCGCGAACTGATTGAACATTCGGGTGGAGTGTGCATCTGTGCCATTGATGAAAACAATGAGGTAATTGTGGTTGAACAATACCGTTATGGTTCACAGAAATTCATGATTGAATTGGTGGCTGGAAAACTGGGCTATCAAGAAGATCCATTGGTGTGTGCACAACGTGAACTGCTTGAAGAAAGTGGGTATCATAGCACTTCATTCACTTACATGGGCTCTTTTTATCCCACACCTGCTTATAACTCTGAAAAGATTGCCTGTTATATGGCCACTGATCTCACCTTCATTGAACAAAATCTTGATCCTGGAGAACATTTAGAAGTGAAGAAGATTTCTTTAAAAACACTTAAATCAATGATACTGAATCATGAAATCGAAGATGGAAAAACCATTGCGCTTGTTTTAAAAGTCTGTTCAGTCAAAGGAATATGATTATGGACTTAAGTCCACTATAATAATCAAAAAAAGGAGAAAGACATGACACGTTTACAAGCCTTAAAAATCGTTAATATTATCTTAGCCTTAAGTTTCTTCATGGTTTCGATTCCAGGAGTCATTCAATTTGTGACTCAAGGAGCCATTCCATATTCCACCTTTAGATCCATTCATCCGATTGCGGGAACCATCTTCACCTTAGCAGGATTCACCCACGTGGCTCTTAACTACAAGTGGATTAAGGTCAACTACTTTAAAAAGAAGAAATAAACAGTAAAGGAGCTTAACGCTCCTTTTGCTTGTTTTGATAATGATGTAAAGCACGAATACGATTCATTTCATTGGTCACAATCATGAATCCTTCATCCACACCCATACCTGGTTTTGCGAGCATTTGCATTGGATGTGTGGCCATGGCCACATGAGCACACACTTGAGCAGAACGATCGGTTTCATTGCATGTTCCCCCTTGATAAGCTAGAACTGATGTTCCCTTACAGTATAAGTTTGCTTCAATGGTGTTATGAATGCTACCTAAATCAGGTGTTTTAATTTGCACCATGTGTCCTGCTTTATGATCCACAAACAGTTTGATGTCTTCCAATGTGTTGCACCATTCATCTGCCACAATCTTAACTTTTACCCCTTGCTCATCCACCATTCGAGTCAATGTCGCAAGTGCTTCAATCTGAGCTTCTCTTTCTCCCATATCCACGGGACCTTCGATGTTTAAATCAAAGGGTTGAGCTCGATCAACACATACTTTTAGGTAGTCCACTATTTTTTGATAATCATTCTCAAAGATAAGGCCTAACGTCCCATATAAATCCAAATGCAAGGTTGGAGTGTATGATTCATCGCCTCGTTTATCCAAAATACGTTTTGATAACCACGTAATATAATCAAGAAGCAATTCACCTTGATACCCAAGTTTGGTAGGAACATGATTGATGAGTGCATGCGGTAATACATCCGCTTGTTTAATGATCATTTATCAACGTTATTGTAGCGATCATCCCCTGATTGCATGAAAATAGGGATAGGATCATCACTGACTTGGGTGTCATACTCTTTAGCCACAATATCAGCCATGAACGTATGATGCGCTTTCGCGACCCCATCCAACAAGGCTTGACTTAGTCCATACCGTAACGCTGTATGGAGTGGTTTTTGAGTGTTTGGATTAATGAGTGTGTCAACCAAAGTGGCTAAACGTCTGAATGAATCCAATTCTTGATTAATCAGGTGAGGTTTCACAACCTCTTCAATGACATGCATGTAGTCTTGGGCTAGAAATAATGGATCTCTTCCACCTGCGCCTGAATATTGCACCGCTGCACAGTCTCCAAACGCAATTTGTTGGTCTTCTAACACCAGCATGACACTGATGGACTCTCCCGCAACACGAACACTGGTAAATCCAGGTGTCACTGGATTTCCTACATACGTTTGACCATCTGACACCGCATTGGTCTTAATCGCTTTTTGATCATCAAAGAAGAACCCTGTTTTCCCTGGTGATGTTAATACATCGATGATTTTCATTGTTGTTCTCCCTTGCTACCGCGTCCAATGAGTTTACCTTTACCAATCGCATACACATCATCAATAACCATCTGAAAGTCAACACTACGATTCTCATAAGCTGCACGCTCTTGTAGTTTCTGTGCATGAAAAGCTTTGATTTCGTCACTGAATGGAAGATTACCTACTTCTAAGAAGCGAATAGCACCTACATTGTCTCGTGCTGGTAAGATAAGTCCTTTATTAAATTTACTTGGCGCAAATGGAATATCAATGACTCCAGCCTCAAATCCTCGAATGGTTCCTACCGCAATATCCCCTTCTCCTAATTCAAAGAGTTTATCCACAATGGAGCGTGTCTCTTGTTCAATGATGCTCATTTCTGCTTTTAATTCTTGTGTTAGAGGCATTCTTTGATCCTTTAACATACTCACCACTTGTTTGGTGGTCATTAAACCTTGAGCATTGGCTGCCATGGTAGGAATTCCCATGGCTTCATGAGGAGACTTCACAATGACTTTGGTTGCACCCGCAAACGCTGCAGTAGCTGCACCCCATGAAATAACCCCATACGCTTTCGCTTCATCTTGAGGAAAGCCACCCATCCATTGATGCATCACAGTCGTAATCTTCATGTCTGTGTATCCATGTTCTTCAAGATAGGATTGGGTTAAACTCTCTAAAGTACGTATCGCAGCCACATCTTGAATAAGATTGCCACATTGACCATAGCCTACGGTGATGTCTTTAACCCCTTGCTCAGCCGCAAGTAAACTCTCTACAATCGCCACCGCATGAGAAATGCTTGGTGGAACTAGAGTGCCTGTCAATGGACCAAAAGGTTCACGATTGATGGAAATTCCTTGTTCTTCATATAAACCAATGAGACGATCCACATACATCCAATCACGAATGGTTTGTTCCAAAGAGATGTTCTTGGAATAAGGAATATTATAGGAGATACCTCCACCTTCAAAAGAAGTGAAACCTCCTGCTAAGGTAATCTCAGCAAGTAAGCGAGCATCAGGGGTACCATGTCTTACTTGAACGGGAACCTTCACCGATTGAATTAATCGACGACAACCACTCACCCCATGATTGACAGCTGGAAACCCATTGAGTAAGGAGCGTCCTTCCACAATGCTTTCCTCCAATCCTTGTTGGGCTTCTTGAAAACGTTTATGACGGGTATAACTATCAATGGTGGAGGGTAAGCAATCCGCTGTTCCTACATCCTGAAGGTATTGAAGTAATTCAATGTGCTTGTCTAAAGCAGCCACACCCGCTCGTGGTTGAATAAGGATGTATTGATTCTTTTTCGCATCCGCTAATAATGAGGAAAAGGACAGATGTGCTGGTAAGCTTTTTTGAAATACAAAAGCCTCCTCTAGATTCACTTCTTTGCCCGTTGGCCAATCTAAAAGGACGTTTTCTCTAATCTGCATGAATTCGTTTAAGTCTAATTTTTTATTTTTAATGTTCATTTAAACCTCGATGATGGCTTCCTTCATCAGTGTGAGTGCTTGTTTTGGATAGTGGATGGATAGTAATCCCATTGCCGCAAGAATGTATTGTTTATCTAAGTAATAATTGGGAGCCGTTGGCTTTAAACTGAATGGATTCTTAGGATCGTATTGAGCTGCTCGTAGGGCTGATCGGATGTTGTGATGATAAATCAGTGGGCCTCCAGTTCCGATCACATGATGAACATGGGATAAATCTTTACCGGTTTGTTGGTAAATGGTTCCAAATGGAGTGTAGTGTACTTCCAGTGTTCCCGCATGTCGAGTCACACTTTCTTTCACCGCAATTTCCGCAGCCACATCATCTAAGGTTTTGAGTAATCCAGGTTCACTGACAAAACTTTCAGGATGGGCTTCTAAATCTTTAAGAATTTGATGAACCACCTCAACGCTGGTTGGAATGGTGGCCGCAATGCCTTCAATACCAACAACCTCTACTAAAGAAGGTAAACTGTATCTAGCTCCTAAGTCTCCTTCCACCGTTCTTTTAACTTTTAAATCGGATAGTCCTTTCATTAACACATTGGATTGCGTAGGATGGCCTTCTGCCACACTGTGAACATCGGTGGTTGCTCCTCCCACATCCACAATAAGTAACTCTCCAATTCCCTTACCCCCAATATGCCCATAAGCCAGCAGTTCTGCCGCAAGCAAGACCGCTGAAGGTGTTGGCATGAGAATATTGTCGATGGTACTTTGAACTTGACTTAATCCCTTTGCGACCACGATGTGTTCTAAGAAGATGTCTCGTATTAAAGATCGTGCTGAATCAATTTTAAGCTCATTCAACACTGGCATGACATTGTCAGCCACATGCACTTTCCAATCATGTTCAGATAAAATGGTCTTCACTTGATCTTGAATGGCTTTATTTCCTGCATACACAAGTGGGCATCTTATCTTAAGTTTCGTCAGTTGATGAGCATTATGAAGCACCACCTTTTGATTGCCTCCATCAATCCCACCCGTAAAAAGAAGGATATCAGGTTTAAGTTTCGCAATCTCTTCCAGTTCTGATTCATTGAGTTCATAGGAATAGGTTTTGAGTATCTTAGCCCCTGCACTTAGGGCAGCACGTTTGGCTGCTTCCATGGTGAGTTGGGGAACCAATCCAATCGCAATCATCTTGAGTCCACCCGCTGCGCTTGAACACGCATAACGAACAGGCCATTCACTGATTCCTGTCATGGTCGCCAGTTTTTCAATGGCTTTTTCTAGTCCGATGTTAATATCTTCTTTTACAGTGGTAAAGGATTGAGTACGACCTAAAATACGAGGTTCATCCACATCAATGCCCACCACTTTTGTGTACGTTGATCCAAAATCAATGCACAATATGGGTTTCATAATGAAGCTAAATCCTTGTTGATGTCATCAACACTGGTTTTTGGATCGGTTCCTGGTGGATAGACGCGATCAAATCCCATCGCAATGAATTTCTCTTCCACCTCTTTGAATGGTGTTTTCCCTACCACAAGATTCCCTCCCGCATAGAGTTTGATGTTTTCAAGTCCTGCTTCAATGCATTTTTCTCTTAACCCACGACAATCAATCTCACCATGACCATACAAAGATGAAACCACAATGGCCTTAGCTTCTGATTCAATCGCTGCTTGAACAAATTCTTCTTGGGAGACCATGACACCTAAATTAACCACAAAAAATCCTGCTTGTGTGTACGCGTAATGAAGTATTTTATTACCTACCGCATGCACATCTGCTCCAATCACTCCTAATACTATGGTATGACTCATACTCCCTTGATCCTCATGATACCCATGAGTTCCTTCCTTTTGATAACGCTTACATTGTTCAATATCATCTTAGAACGATTCCTATACTGTGTCAATTGATTGTGTTGAATTGGTGAAATCTTATTTAAAATCTTCACTTGCCACCTTTCTAATCACATCCAATAATGTGCCATCACGATACATGCTCAAGGCAACAATGCGATCATCAAAATGAATTGGTTCAGGTTTTCCAGTCAGTTGAATCGCAATGTCATACAATTCTTGCATGGTTTTAATGGGCAGTTTGGTGTTTTCTTTAAGATGTTGAATGAGTGCTTGATGTCGAGGATGTATCGCAATACCTCGATCTGTCACTAACGCATCAATACTTTCATGTGGTGTGGTCACAGTAATCACTTTGTCCACAACCACGGATAATCGTGAACTGACCAGTTTGGAGACAATGATGGTAAACTTAGCTCCTGCTGCGGTATCACAATGTCCTCCACTTCCTCCCATAAGCATGCCATCAGATCCGGTGGTGACGTTGACATTGTAGTCAAGATCAATTTCAGTTGCTCCTAACACCACAATATCCAATTGATTAACCACATTGTGTTCATTGGTAGGACCCGCATAATCATCCGCAGAAATCGCATGATGGTTGGGATTATGATGCATGGATTCAACGGCCTTTAGATCAAAGCATTGAACATCTTTGATTTCTTTAAAATGATGGGCATTCAGTAAATCCACTTGATACCCTGTGATTCCGCCACTGATAAAACTTCCTTGAATGTGATGGTGCTCACACCAGTCATACACTTCTTTGGCTAAAGCGAGTGAGATTCCCCCAGCTCCTGTTTGAAAACTGAATCCTTCTTTCATCAATCCTGTGTTTTCCATGAGTTGTAGGGTCATTCTTGCGATGTTGAGTCCTACTGGATCTTTAGTAATGGTCGTGGTCCCACTGACAATGCCTTGTGGATCACCAATACGATCCACTTTCACCACAACATCCACCCATTCCTTTTTAATTTGAATGTGTTGAGGCTCTGAGATGTGATCACTTAACACAATGACCTTCTTCGCATACATCGCATCCACTACCGCATACCCTAAACTTCCACATGCGGATGGGCCTTCGCTACCACTACCATCCCCCAATGGTGATGAAGTGGGTACTCCAATAAAGGCTACATCAATCTCAATTTCTTTTGAAGCTATCATGTGGGCACGATAACCATGAGAATGAATAACACACACCTCTTCACACCATCCTTCACTGATGGCTTGAGCCACAGGTCCTGACACATAGGCTGTGATGATCTTGGTCACTGTTTTATCTTTAAGATAGTTGACTAATGGATGATGAACTTCAAACAGTGAGGAAGCCACTAACGTGATGTTTTTAATACCTAATTGAGCAATTTCCTTCATAACACGATTTAATACATCATCTCCATTGCGTAAATGATGATGAAATGAAATGACTGCTCCATCTTTAAGATGAAGTTCTTTGATAACGTCTGTCAGATTATCTCTTAATTTGTTGGTTTGTGTGTTGTTTTTTAGGATTGGAAAGGTTTGTGGTGGTAATGGATGAACCCCTAAGAAAGGATGTGATGGAACGAAGCGATTAAGACTGTTTTTAATCATGGTGTTCTCCTTTCCTCTTTTTCAATCAGATGCTTGGCTTTAAGATATACGGGCTCATCAATCATTTTCCCATTTAGGTTAAAGACCCCTACTCCTTGAGTTCGTTGTTTTTCAAAGGCTTCCACAATCATCTTAGCTTCTTTTAGCTTCAATGGATCCACTTTTAAGGCTTCATGAATCACATGAACTTGTCTAGGATTGATGGCTACTTTCGCATCATATCCCAATGACGCAACATATTTGACTTCCTCTTTGAGGCCTTGATGATCTTCAATGTCCACAAATGGAGTATCAATGGCCATAAGATTGAATGCTTTTGCATGCATCACAAGACTTTTTCGAGCGTAATCAATTTCATGTCCTGCTTGTGTGCGTTCTACCCCACAATCTGCACTTAAGTCTTCTCCTCCAAGCAGTAGTCCTTTCACTTGTGATGACATTTGACATAACTGTGGCAGTTGAATGACACCTAAGGCACTTTCAATTAAACATAGGATGGTTTTAGAAGGATCAAGCACTTTCAAACATGCTTCTAGTGATTTTATTTCAGCTTTAGGCAGGACGACACCGTGAACTTTAGGATGATTTGCACAGATGACATCTTCTAAGAAGAAATCAGAACTGGCATTATTGATGCGGACGTAGAGTGTTTTGTCTAAGAAGTCGAGTGTATCCAAACTGTGCTGAAGTAATGTTCGAGCTGAAATCTTTTGATTGAGAGCAACTCCATCCTCTAAGTCAAAGATGATCGCATCCGCATCCAATACCATGCTTGAAAGAATCATGCCCGCATTGGAAGCAGGAATAAAAAGATAAGAGCGATTCATAATTGACGTTGAATTGCGCTTTCTACGCGAGCAATGATCACATGATCCAATGCTCCTTTATCTTCACACTCACATAGGCATGAAGTAATCCCATGGTTTTGTAAGGTGGATAGAATGATGGCTTTGATTTGTTTGCCAAATTGTTTTAACACAACACTTTGAAGATGGATTTCAATGGTGCCTTCTGGGTTAGGTTTAAGTGTCACTAGAATATCATTGGATTCAAGTGTTCCTGCTTGGGTAGTTTGAGTAATGTTCATAGAAGATTCCTTTCTTTAGAATAATGAAGATAAAGAACTAAGGCAAAGATATCGGCTGAACCTCCTGCACTGAAGTGATGATTAAGGCAGTACTGTTCAAAATCAAACCATGACACAGGATGATTCATAGCTGCTTGAGCATGGGCTTGAAAGTCAATTAATCCCTCCCATCCTCTTTTCTTAATGATGGTGGAATCTTCACATTGACTCATGATGGTCAATAACGTATTCACTTGATGATCATGTGAATCAGGTTGTGAAGCATAGAATGAGAGAGTGTTAGACAAGAGGGGCTCCCCCCCTTTCAATACCCATCCACGAACTCCTTGTGATTGATACTGATGGAATTGTCGTTCTCCTTCACTTTGTGGATGATGTGGGTCCATCTGCTTGAAATCTTCAAGCAAAGGTTGCGCAAGTTCAATCAGAGATGAGGTTAATGAAGGTGACATGCGTTGTGCCATAAGCACCATTAAGAAGAGAAAGATTGCTCCTTTGTGAGTATTCACCCCTTGGGTGGCTTCAAACATGGCGTTTTCCATGCGTTGTCCTAACAAGCGTAACTGTGAAAAGATTTCCTGAGTGTTTTGATCAAGTGAGATGAATTCAACTTCATTAAAGTAAGGAAGAATCGCATCAATGCTTTTTAGAAAAGTATGGATATTCATGTCTTGGTGTATGCCACTTGAGCGTGGTGTAACCAATCCAAACTTCGGTGTTAGCATACACTCACTGAGTAAGGCAAAGTGAACAATATCCACTTTTGATTGAAAGGAGGTTATTAGACATTGTTGATAGGCATGGATGACTTCTTTCTGAGTGTGCTTTTGAGTTCTTATGCACACTCTCGCCATTTCATCACACACCAAGCATGATCGTTCATGGTAGCCTAAATCATGACGTGATAGGTTTCTGCCCTTAGCATAGACATCCAGATCAATGCATCGACCACTGGGTTGCGTTTCTTCGAGTTGAATGCACGCTTGTTTTAGGTGACTTGGATCATCATCAATCACAAGCAAACTGATGAATCCTAATTCGTTGAAGATCATTTCTTGATGAATCACGTTCATGGTTAATTGAATTGTTTTTTGAAAAGTTAGGATCACCCAAGCACTCCACCCACTGAGTTTATGCTCACCTACCATGTTGGCTTGGATGCTTAAAACCGGCTTTTCATGTTCAGTGAAAAGTGCCTGTTTGTAACTCACAAGGTCTTCTTTCGCTTGTAGGATGGTGTGGTTAAGGTGATGGTTCATGTTTTGAATTGCGTTTTCCATGTTTTAAAAAAACCTAAAACGGTTTGGTATGTTCCAATCGTTTTAGGTAGTCTTGTTTGGTTCTTAAGATATGATTCATCATCATTTCTTTAGCTAAGAGTGCATCTTGATTGATGATGGCTGAAACGATGGCTTGATGTTCTTGATTTGCTTGAAGTTGATCTTCTTTAGAAATACTAACGAATTCTGCAGGAATACGATTCCATAAATGTTGAATGAGTTCCACATGTTTTGGGCTGTGTGATGCATCCCATATGGCTGAATGAAAAGCTTGATTCTTTTCAATGAACTGTGTGGTTCCTGCACATTCAAACATTTCTTGAACGAGTTGTGTTAAAAGGGAAGCATCCATGTGATTTTCAGTGGCTTTAAAAGTGACTTGGCCTTCCAACATGGCACGCAATTCATAATGCTCTTCAACATCTTTTGCATCAAAACGACGAACAATCGCCTTCTTACTGTTAACAAGCTCTATAAAACCATCTTTTTCTAGAAGTTGAAAAGCTTCTCTTACAGGGGTTCTGGATACGCCTAATAAGGAAGCAATGTTTTCTTGAATGAGTTCTGTTAATGGCTCAATCTGACCATTAAGTATGGCTGCTTTGAGTTCATGTGCAATCTTAATTCTGGCTGGGATTTGTTCAATCTTTTGCATACATGCATTCCTTTATTTTGTATACTGTATACAATTTTATTATAGCACTATCTTTCTAAACCTCAATCCTTTCATAAAGAAAAGTGAAACACTTGGTTTCACTTAATTTGTTTTTTGGATGCGATAGAGTACTGTGAATCCTAACCCTAAACTTAAAGTTAGCATAAGTAAGGATAGATTCATCCATGAAGGAAGAGGTAGTGTGGTATACAATCCATATGCTTGTAGCATATCCTCATGCATACGATTAAAAAGATAAGGGAAGATAAGTGTGGATAAGCATGCTCCAGAGATGAACACAAACCCCATTTGAGTGATGTTGATTTGTTTTAGGGTAGATGGTTTAAGTCCTAATTGGTGCATTAACTGTTCATTGGAAGCTTGTTCAAGTTTCATGGTTTTGAAATAGACATTAAGGACCACTAACAGTAATCCTAGAAGTAAGCTGATCGCAATGAAGATGAAACTGAACGTTTGCTTCTGCGTTTCTTGGTTCACTTCATTGAGAATGGATGTGATTTCATCAAACGACATGAACTGAATGCTTTGATCATTCATAATGGTTTCTGCTTCTTGTGCACTCATGCCATCTTTTAGATTGAAAAGATACATTTCAAGATACGGCACCGCCACTTCAACCATCAATTGATCTCGATACACATACGCAATCCATCCTTGATCAATGAGGGTATTCATGGTTCCTTTGATTTGAGCGGCTGTTTCACGATTGCTTTGACTTGGGTTAATGGCCGAAAGGAAGAGATACCCTCGTTCTGCTGATTTAGTTTCTTGAACTTTCTCTACTGAATACACAAAACTGTTGGTTTTTTCCATTTGTTTACGTGAAGCCATGGTCACACGAATATCGTATTTCCATTCTCTAAATGAAGTTCTTAAATCTTCAGGTAATTCTCCTTCTATTGGAGTGACATACCCCTCCATATGGGCCATAAAGAACAAGACCGAAGATTTATAGTAGTTAAAGTAATTCTTTGAATAATGCACATCCACAAACAAATAGTTAGAAAACTTTTGAACCCACACTTGAGACTCTGCTAAGTCTTGGGTGATTTCATAGTGTTTGAATGGTGCATCCAACACAAGGTAATCAAACTGAATCCCAAGAGTTTCTTTATTGTAGATGTTGGAAACTTGATGTGAGATAAGACTAAACGAGGTTGCACTAGCGATGATGAATCCACTCATTAAGATCATTAATGTGGTAAAGGTGAGACGTGATGCCAAACCTTTAATCGCAACATTGATTTTCCAATGTTTCTTAATCGGGAAGATTTTAATGGTGTTCTTTCTTTGGTGTTTGAGTGATGAGTGTGCATAATTGAGAGAACGAACACTTAAATAACCACTCACACTCATCCAAAGTAAGAAGATTATGGACACAGAGCCAGCAGTCACCATAAGGATAAGAGGAGTTTGATCAATGATTTTTAAAAGTTCTGGGTATTCTTTTAACAGTGGATAAGCTAACCCATTCAATCCTAGCCATATCAATACACCCAGTACCCACGCGAAAACAAATCGTGAAATCAGCACAAAGCTTACCTTAAGATAAGAATGACCTAGTGTGATAAGAAGGCCTAATGATTTGATGTTTTGAAGAAACTGTTGTCTAAGCAAGACAATGAGTCCTAAAGCACTCAGTAACGATAACCCCCATAATCCATAACGTGTGATCATGGAATACAGTTGCTCATTGGTGGAAAGATAATCTGAGTATTCATACAATGGATAGAAGGCAACTGCATCTGGGATGTATCCAATTCCTCGATACATGTAGTTCATGAGAATGCGCTCATTCTCAAGACTGTAGGTGTTGAAGCGAAGATGATACGTTGATGATACCCCTGAATGAAACGCAAAGCGTGGGTCACTGTGATCAATGGCTTCATTTAGATCATTGACACTGATCACATCCTTCACTTGATCTTCTAGGATTAACGCTGCACTTGGATAAGGAAAATCAAATAAGGGGATGGATTTTAATCCATTATCTTGAATATAAGGGTCATTAAAGTTGGGATAATCCACTATGGATACGACGTTAAAGGTTTTGATGCCTTGATCTGTATTTAATTCTAAAACATGAGTAAGGGGATTAATTCCTTGTTTACGAAGTTCACTCGCATAACTTGGCATGATGGCTGCTTCATCCGATTGAAGTTCACTTAAAGGTTGTCCTTCCATCAGTGGGAGTGAAGTGATGAGTGTTGGAGTAAGCACCTCAAACAGTAATCTAAAATTGTTCTGTGAAGTATTGAAGACTTTTGTCTTCTCAAAGAACACTTTTTGTTCTTCATTTTCTACTTGTTCATTGTATCCAGCAATGACTCCCTCTAAATACCGTTCATAAAATGCATTATGAACATGCACCATCACTTGAGGGCTATTAGTTTTGATGACACGTTGACTTAACGTTTCATGTTTGACTGATAGGTCATGAGCACTTGTGTGCTCAATAAAAGCATGACCATCATCATGGAAACCAGTTGAATAAGATTGAACTGCTTACGCATAAATGCTTTAAACATCATCATAGAATGTCTTTCGCAAGCTCAAGTAATCGTGCTTGTTTTTCCTTTTGACTTCCTTTTAAGCATTCATCAACACTGAAGAAACCATCTTGAAGCAATAAAAAACGATTCCCATAAGAAGCAATTTTCAGTGAGTGAGTCACCATCACAATGGTTTGTCCTTGTTCATTAAGGGCTGTCAAAATGTCCATCACTTCTTTAGCAAACTGAGGATTCAATGCCGCTGTGGGTTCATCCGCAAAAAGAATAGCAGGTTTATTCATGAGTGCACGGGCAATAGCACATCGTTGACGCTCTCCTGTAGAGACTTGAGAAGGGAACTTGTCTTGTACATGGTCTACTCTCATTGAAACCATGAGTTCGTGTGCACGAGTGCGAACTTCTGTGGAATGTTCAAGTGATGCCATCATGACATTTTCAATCATGGTTAACGTGTCAATCATGATGTTTTCTTGAAAGACAAATGAGACATCTTTATTTCTAAATCGTTGTATACGTTGTGTGTTGGCTTTGGTAATGTCTTCACCTTTAAAGAGCACTTGCCCAGATGAGGGTTGATCTAAGGTAGAAATACAGTTAAGAAAGGTTGATTTTCCACTGCCACTTTCTCCCATGATCATGACGAAATCTTTCTCTTTAATCTCTACATTGATGTTTTTAAGGACAGGAAAGGTTTGTTTACCACTTACATATGATTTAAAACATGATTGAACAACTAACATAACACCACCTCATTTCAAACCATTATACCGAAGATGTCTTCTTTTTCATACATGAATGACAGGATTTTTCTATTTGTTTCACATTTCTTCCATTTCTTATTTATAAGAGTGTTAATTAAGCTTCCATTACTTTAAGGATTAATCATCGTTTTGTTTGTGTCTTTTATCACGATTAAATGTCTTTTCTTCTTGAATTAATCTTTAGTTCACGTATGATTAAGGTAATCAGGGGGAGTCATCATGAAGAAACTTTTTAAATACCTTTTTATCACTTTTCTATTATTTGGATGTACAATTCAAAAAGATTACCCAACATTAAGCTTAGAGACAGCATCTATTTCTGATACCATGGTTAATTATTTCAATTTAGATCAACCTCAATTTGAAGGGAATGCTTTTCAAGTTAAATCATTTAGAATTGACACGATTTCCCTTCCTTTAGATGATCCAGAAGTCACTTACTATCGGATTCATTTTGTGATTGCGCCAAAGACTGAAATGCCTTTTGAAATGAAATCACTCGAAGTACAGCCATCTAACCAGTTTATTCTCGATTACTTTAAACTTCCCGATTCATTGACGGGTTATGGTTCCATCAAGGATTGGAACTATTTAACATCAAAGCTTAATGGTTTTAAATCCCCTTTAGATGATCATCGTTTTACTGCTTATGAATATACAAGTTTTTTCAATAGTCGTGGTAAAATCATGATGGAAACCCACAATATGGATAACGCCATCATCGAATCTGCATTTAAGAATCTTGATGTGATCATCAAATACGATGATAAAACCGACATCATTAAACTTACTGATCTAACCATTAACCCACTAACATCACTGGATCAGATTGCAGACGATGACACTCAATTATTAAATTTAGTGCAGTCAAATCAAACACAGGGTTCATTTAAACCATTCAGATAGAAGGTGAAACTAACTTTCACAAGAAGAAGTCTTTTCAAGACTTCTTTATCTTTTCACCATAAATGCAACCACAGGTTGCGCTTTTGCATACTTAGCATGATAGATTAGCATGCAAAATTAACCTATAATGGTTTTATAAAGGGGACTATATTATGACTCTAGGCAGTAAAATTCAAGCATTAAGAAAAAAGACGCATATGAGCCAAGATGAACTAGCAGATAAATTGGGTGTTTCTAGACAAGCATTATCCAAATGGGAGAATGATTGTACCAACCCTGATATTGAAAAGGTGATTTTGATAAGTGATCTTTTTTCTGTAACCACAGATTATTTACTTAAAGAATATCAAAATCAAAATGATTCTACAGTTGACATAATTCAAAAAAACAGAACATTAAGTTCTTCAACTCTTATTGTTTTTTCTTCACTGATTATTTACTTAGGTACATTAATCGCGATAGGGCTTGCTCACACTTCAATTTCTAATCCAAACTATGTTTTTTATACAGATTGGACGTTAGAACTAGGGTCCTATTTGGGAATCGCACTTCAAATACTCGGAATTATCCTATTTGTGATTATGGTTGATATCAATGATTTTAAGAAAACTATCATGAAACGATTTTGGTTGATTAACTCATGGCCACTATCACTCATTCCAAGTTATGTATTGTTTGTATCTATGCTTCATCCCTTTACACGCTATTTCTTTAATTCTGATCAAAACAACACCACTGTACTCTTTCATCTGCTCCTCATCTTAGTCTTAAATGTATCTCTTTCATTCATCATTAAACGTAAGTTTGACTAATCAAACCTCATAAGTTGCTTTATTGATAGGCAGTTATTCTAATTGAATCCATTAAAAAAGTAGGAATTATCCTACTTTTGGTTTATTTAATGGATTCAATCATGCTTTCTTCCCAAACTGGGTTAGGTTCAATCCCTAAGAGTTGGGATAATGAGGACGCAACATTGGCTAATCCAAACTTGCCTTCTTTAAGCGTAACGTCTGCTCCATACACAATGAATGGAACAGGATTTAACGTGTGGGCTGTCTTTGCCTTAAGCACACTCTTGTCTTTGCTTGGTTCATACATCTCATCCGCATTCCCATGATCCGCTACCACTACCAAAATACCATTCACTTCATCTACCGCTTTCTTTAAGCGTTCAAGGCCTAAATCAACGGCTTCAACCGAGATTTGAGTCGCTAAGAAAGATCCTGTATGGCCAACCATGTCACCATTTGGATAGTTAATGCGCAAGAAGTCATATTTGCCTGATTTTAACGCTTCAATGAGTAAATCTGTGGTTTCAGCTGATTTCATCCAAGGTCTTTCATCAAATGGGACTAAGTCCGATTTAATCTCCACAAAGGTTTCTAACTCTTCAGAGAACTTACCTGATTTATTCCCATTCCAGAAGTAAGTCACATGACCATACTTTTGAGTCTCAGAAATCGCAAACATACGAATTCCATGAGGCACTAAATGCTCTGTTAAGGTGTTTTTAATGCGAGGAGGATTCACAAGATATTTGTTAGGAATCTTTAAGTCTCCATCATATTGAAGCATTCCTGCATACATCACTTTTGGAACAAAATGACGATCAAACTTCGTGAAGTTCACTTCTTCAAAAGCACGTGAGATTTCTAGAGCACGATCTCCTCTAAAGTTTGTGAGGATAACCGCATCATGATCTAAAATGCGTCCCACAGGTTCACCATTTTCCACAATCACAAAAGGATCAATGTACTGATCAGACACATCTTTTTTAGCACGCGTTGCTTCAATGGCTGCCGTGGCACTCTCAAAAGCTGGTCCTTCTCCTAAGACATGGGTTTTCCATCCTAGTTCAACCATGCCCCATTCAGCTTCATAACGATCCATGGTAACCAACATACGTCCACCACCACTAGCGATACGAGCATCAAAAGATTCATCATTAAGGGAAGCACAATGAGCCTCTAACTTATCGACATAGATGAGTGCACTCTTTGCGGGCACGTCACGTCCATCAAGCAAGGTATGTAAACGAACACGTTTAATGCCTTCTTTTTTAGCTTGAGAAACTAAAGCTAAAGTGTGGGCAATGTTGGAATGAACATTACCATCCGAAAGCAGTCCAATAAAATGCATGGTATGGTCTTTAGAGAAAGAGACCAGTTCTTTCCAAGTTTCTGATTCAAAAATGGATCCATCTTCAATGGACTCATTTACAAGTTTAGCTCCTTGAGAATACACTTGGCCACAGCCTAAGGCATTGTGTCCAACTTCAGAGTTTCCCATATCATCATCGCTTGGTAGTCCTACGGCTGTTCCATGGGCCTTCATAAGTAAGTTGGGGTGATTGCTCATTAAATAATCAAGGGTTGGGGTGTACGCTGATGCGACCGCATTACCAAACGTTTCTGGGGTAATGCCTACACCATCCATAATGACGAATACTAAAGGTCGTTGACTCATAGTTGCTCCTTTTCATTAAAAAACAAGGGATGCCTTGTTTAGTCGTTGTTGGAAGGTTGAGGAAGAAAGAAGATTTGCTCACCCTCTTTGCTCAACATGTAACCTGCTCGGGCATAATTCTTCACGTATTCTGGATCATTCAGTTTTCCTTTTTGATCTCTTAAGGATTCATTCTCATCCAAGATGGCTTGATAACGCTCTTTCACTAAATCCAGTTGCTGGTTTAATTGAAGTGTTTCAATAATATCTTGAGAAAGATCCACTAAGAAAAATACGCTTGCGATAAACATTGCGCCCATAATGATATTTAAAAGTGATTGCTTATAAAATTCTTTTGGATTGGTCTTTTTCATATCGTATTCATTATAAACCAAATCACTCAAGACTTAAAGATGCATCCATGATTTCAATGAGTTGATCCACTTCCTCTTTGCGAGGGTGAGTGAGAATGAGTTTAATCTTAAAAGTTAATGCCTTTTCACCAAAAGTGACCGATACCACATCTCCAATCTTGACAAGAGATGATGGTTTGGCTAGTTTACCATTGATGGTTACCTTTTCATAATCCGCCAATTTCTTAGCCACACTGCGTTTTTTAAGAACTCGGCTTATTTTTAGAAACTTATCAATGCGCATGGGATACCTCCTTAACAAGTTGAATGGAAGCAATAAGTTCTTTTAACCATTCTTCTTTCTTCAATAAAGTGAGTGTGATTCTGTTTTTAATGTATGAGAGTTTAATGTCTGGATTAAGCTCATGAATACGTTTAAAGAGTTGAACGCCATCGATGTGACTGGATAGGGATGGTGAGAAGGCTATTTCTACACTGCTTGTTTTTTCTTTAAAGGTATCCACTGATTCATCTTGAAGTAAGATTTCAAGTCTTTTCTTTTCAAACATGTAAGCCACTGAGGTTGGGTAATGCCCATATTGATCTTGAATTTGATTTTCATACTCAATGAGAGCTTTAAGTGACGTGATCCCTTGTAAAGTTTGCACAATATGGATTTTTTCACCATCGTATTGAGCATAGGATTGAGGAATATACGCATCCACTGCCACATCAAAGTGTTGTGTAGGTTCTTGACTTACCACTTGTTCATTGAGTTGAATGGAGATGGCTTCCTTAAGTAAATCCACATACATGTCCATACCTACAGTGTTAATGAATCCTGATTGTTGATCTCCTAGTAAATCTCCAGCTCCTCTAATGGTTAAATCTCGCATCGCAATCTTATATCCACTACCCAGTTGAGTGAATTCTTTAATGGCTTGCAGACGTTTAGAGGCTATTTCGGAGAGTTGTTTTGAGCCTTCGTACATGAGGTAGGTGTATGCAATACGATCACTGCGACCTACACGACCTCGTATTTGATAAAGTTGAGATAACCCAAACGATCTGCTTGGTCCACAATCATGGTGTTCGCATTCGGGATATCAATGCCCGTTTCAATGATGGTCGTACACACCAAAACATTGATTTCATTACGATTGAATCGAATCATCACATCTTCAATTTGATCTTTATCCATTTGTCCATGAGCTACCGCAAAGCTTGCCTGTGGACATAACTTCTGAAGTGAACTTGCAACACTGTATATGGTTTCCACTTGATTATGTAGATAAAACACTTGTCCATGACGAGATAATTCTTTATCAATGATTTCTTTAATAAGACCAATGTTCTTCTTGATAACATAGGTTTGAATCGGCATACGATTTTTTGGAGGTGTATTAAGTTGAGATAACTGGCGCACACCAATGAGTGACATTTGCAGTGTTCTAGGTATCGGGGTAGCACTAAGAGAAAGCACATCCACTCCAGTTTTGAGTTGTTTGATTCTTTCTTTATGCTCAACACCAAAACGTTGTTCTTCATCGATGATGAGTAATCCTAAATCTTTAAATACTACATCTTTTGAGAGTAAACGGTGGGTACCTATCAAAATATCAATTCGATGGTGTTTTAAATCATCCAGAATTCTTTCAATTTCATTATTAGACACAAAACGATTCACTACCTTAACATTGATCGCAAAGTTCTTAAAGCGATGAATGAATGTCTTCATGTGCTGAAAAGAAAGAACGGTGGTAGGGCATAGAAAGGCCACTTGTTTATGGTCTTGTATGGCTTTAAAGGCAGCAATCGCTGCAACCTCTGTTTTACCAAAACCCACATCACCACACAGTAATCGATCCATAGGTTTAGCACTTTCCATGTCTTGTTTAATGTCAATAACCGCTTGTTTCTGATCATCAGTGAGTTCAAAATCAAAATCAGCTTCAAACAAGATTTGCTCTTCATTATCTTTTGAATACGCGTGACCAATGTTTTGTTCTCTGAGTTGATACAGTCCAATGAGATGTTGAGCTATATTACTGACGTTTTGTTTGACTTTTTCTTTGGTTTTCTTCCATTCAGAAGATCCAAGTTTATTGATTTTTGGTTTGATGCCATCCATCGCAATAAACTTACGAATCAGTCTAAACTGTTCAATTGGAATGTTTAACACACTCTCATCTCGATACTCAATGTAAATAAAGTCTTTATGGTATCCAAAAACATCTTTAGTAACAATTCCACGATAAATACCAATTCCATGGTGTTGGTGAACCACATAGTCTCCATCATGAAGTTCGTCGATGGTTTGTAGTGTTTCTGCTTCTTTAAAACGATTGATGTATCGTCCTAATGTTGGTTGAGTATTAAACAACTCTTTACTGCTCACCCAAATGACTTTTGAGGATTCAAAGACCAATCCTTCTTTTAAAGGAATGGATTGAAAAGAAACCTCTTTAAACTGAATTTGGTGTTCATGAAGGATGGATTCAATGTCTTTAAAGTGGTGTTCTTCAACCATGAATACAATGGCATGTTGTCCATACATTTTTGATAACGTTGAAAGTCGATGTTCAAGGAGTCCTTGTCCAATATCTAGAGTGTGTAAACCTAAATAAGTGCTTGATTGTTCTTCAAACTCTTTAAAACAGTGCAACTTTGTTTTTCGTTCTAAATCAATGTAATCTAACAAAATGTCTTGATCAGAAATCCATTCATTTGCTTCATATTTTTCTTCTAAAAATTCAATGTTCTCATGAATGTTTTTCTGTATGTTCTCAATGACTTGCTCATATGGGGAAACTATCACATGTTGACCTTTAAACATATCTATCATTGAAATTTTTGAGGTAGATAAGGCAAAAAGAGGGTAATCTTTGGGTCTAAAGCCATACGTCTTCACTTCATCAATCCAATGGTTCATGTAAGCAAAGCATTTTGATGACATGGATGTGGTTTGAATTTTACGATTGAGTGCTTTCCAATCATGTTCACCCATGAGGGTTTCACTTGCGAAGTAAACGTCCACTTCCTTAATGGATTGAATGGTCTTTTGAGTGTGTAAATCAAAGAGTCTTATCGAATCAATTTCATCACCAAAAAATTCAAGACGAACAGGATGGTCTTGATTTAAGTCATAAAAATCAATGATGTAACCACGTCTCGCATATGTCAGTGGTTGATCAACACGAATTGTTTTAGTGTATCCTACTTTGATGAGATGATGTTCTAGTGCTTCCATGGAAATCACTTGATTGAGAGAAAGATGAAGAATATTTGAAAGCAAGGTGGTTTTATCAGGTATTTTTCGTGTTATTGCACCCACATGAGAAATAACCATCAATGTTTCGTTTTGAATGACTTTAATTAATGCTCTTATCTTTTCAGACTGATTTTGGAAGGATTGAGCAATTTCTTCTACTCTTAATGAATCTTCTTGTGTGTATAAAACAACTTCTTCATTTAAGAAAACAACCACTCTTTCAAATAAAAGCTGAGCTTGGTAAAGATTGGGTTTAATGATAAGCATAGGACGAGGGTGTTTAATGAATGAATCAGCTAGTAATATGGCTTCTTGAGAAAGATTGAGATGAGAAAAGACTTCTTTCTGTTGAAGAAGGTCTTGTTCGCATGGAATTTGAATGGATTTAAACAGTTCTTTCATCGTTTATTGTATTGATTCATCGCACTTACAAAGCCTTTTTCAACAGAGTGTAGTGCTGCATCTTTGGCTTGCAGTATTCCTGCTTTTACTATTTCTACGCTTTCCTTTTCAAATTGTCCTAAAACATAATCCGCTGTTTCAATAAGGGGATTCTTTCCAATACCAAAACGAATGCGTGGAATGTCTTGAGTTGATAAGTGTTGAATGATGTTTTGAAGTCCTTTTTGACCTCCTGAGCTTCCATTTTCTCTTAAGCGAATCTTTCCTACAGGAAGATCTAAATCATCACAGATGACAATGATCTCTGAAGGAAGAATCTTGAAGTAATTCGCAATGGAATGCACTGCTTCTCCTGATAGATTCATGTATGTTTGGGGTTTAACAAGCAATAAGGAGTTTCCTTTGTAATTGACTTGTGCAAAACTTGCTTTGAACTTATCTTGAGTTGATTTAACATCACAACTCTTAAATATTTCATCAACCACTAAAAAACCAATGTTATGGCGAGTTGTTTCATAGCGTTTTCCAGGATTTCCTAATCCTACAATCATCTTTATTGGCATGGTTTTATTATACACTCCTTAAGTTGAATAAAAAACTTTCCTGGGAGGAAAGTTAGTTTTTGTGTTTATCAAACATAATCTTTAAACGACGCTTAGGACCATCGCCTTCACTTTCGGTTTTAATGTTCTTTACCTTTTGAAGTTCTTGGTGAATCACTTTTCGTTCATCATTAGGCATTGGATCAAGTGTTGCGGTAATGCGTGTACGTTGGACTTGTTTTGCAATACGTGCAGCCATCATACGAACCTTTTCATAACGATCGACTTTGTAGTTGTTAATGTCTACGTTGATAACAAATCGACGTTTGAATTCTGAACTTGTGGCAGAACGAACAACACTCACTAATGACTGTAATGTTTGCCCTGCTTTTCCAATTAAGATAGCATTGTTTGATGCATTAATTAAGACTTTGTATACTTCTCCTTGACGATCGACACTAATTTCAGCTTGTGGATCAAAGTGAGAGAAGAAATTTGATAAATATGTTTGAATGAATAACGATACATCATTAAGAGCATAGGCTTCGAGAATGACTTCTGCTCCAAACCCCAAAATTCCTTTTTTCTCTTCAATGACATAATACGTTAATTCAGAAACTTGAACATTTTTCTCTTTAGCCGCATGAGCTAATGCATCATCTAAGTTTTTTCCTGAGTAACGTTTAATCATATTAGACTCCTGCGACAGGTTTGTCGATATAGTTGTGTTGAATAAATAAAGTTTGCGCAACTTGTGCAGCACTGCTTACTAACCAATATAAGGACATAGCAGTTGGCCAGTTAATGGAGATGAACATAATGAATACAAACATACCGATCATCATGCCTTGTTGGCTATTAGCTGGTGCTTTCTTACCACTCTTGATGGCAGTTCTCTTCGCAAGGTAAGCTGGAAGAAGCATTGATCCAATTTGGAACAGACCCATTAATACGTAAATCACTAAATACAACCATTGTCCAGCAAGAATACCAGTTAATGGAGTTACATTAAGTTCTGCACCTAACAATACACCATTTAATACCGCTTCTGAACGTTGAACAGCTTGCCACATTGCGATAATAACAGGGAATTGAATGAATGCCACTAAAATTGTTCCAAATGGGTTGATTTTATGTTTAGTGTATAAAGCTTGCATCTCTTGCGCTTGCTTCATACGAGATTGTTCATCTTTTTTACCTTCGTATTTCTTCTGAATCGCTGTCATCTCAGGTTGTAATACTTGCATTTTTTGAGAAGCAACCGTTGATTTAACTGTAAAACCAAAGGTTAAAGCTTTGATTGCAACGGTAACAACAACAATTGCCAGTGCAACTCCAATGACTGGAGTTAAGAAGTTAATCACTTGTGCAAGTGGGAATACAAAGAAGGCAGAAAACCAACTTTCATCCGCTAAAATTTGGGAAAGTTGAGTTGTTGTGCTAATGATCTTTTCAGGAAGTACATTCCCGTTTCCATCAATAACACGAGTACATCCTGAAATGAATGCAAGTAACCCTGCACTCATGATGAGTTTAGGTCTATTTTTTAACCAGTTATACATTTATATTTCTCCTTAATGGTCGTCACCATATAGTTTAACTTTATTTAATAGTTTTTCCAACAACTTTTCATTCTCAACATAAGATTTCGTAAGATATCCCTGTCTAACAATCACAATAGCATCAAATCTAAGTTCTAAATCGAACAATGTTTGTAACATCATTCGGCATTGACGCTTAATCCTATTTCTTTCTACCGCTGATCCTAGCTTTTTACTCACACTTATGCCGACTCTTGAGTATTCTTGTTTTCTTCTTTTAATATAAATGACAAAGGATCCATTTGAGACATAACGCTTATGTTGAATAATGGATTGAAATTCGATGTTGGATGTTACTCTACGTTCCTTTTTCATTCTTTATCTAAAAAAAGTCACCCCAATAAGGTGACTCGTTTTTACGCCGACAAGACCGCTCTGCCCTTAGCACGACGACGGGCTAATACCTTACGACCGCCTACTGTCTTCATACGTGCTCTAAAACCGTGGACCTTTTGGTGTTTTCTTTTGCTCGGTTGATACGTTCTCTTCATGTGAGCCACCTCCACTTTCTTGGTACAATGTATTTAATTGCTTTAATATCATACATAAAACATCACCATAAGTCAAACATACATAATTAATTTACTCATTTTTCGACATTTAATTTGAAACACCTAGTTTTCAACATATTTTGAGTGAAGTTTTTTATAAATTGTGGTTTTTTATGGTTTTTACTATGTTTTGATGTGTTGGTATTGTGGAA
>JAJOHZ010000017.1 GCA_021209625.1 Erysipelotrichaceae bacterium
CTTTGATTCACCTTATGGTGTGGTGCATCGCTTATGTGTCAATCCAACCATGAAACATCAAGGCTTAGCAAGTCAATGTTTGATGTTTGCAGTGGATGAATGTGAAAAAATAAGATGAATGGATGTCGTATTGATACCCATCCTGATAATAAAAAGATGCAAGGACTCATTCTAAAATGTGGATTTGAGTATTGTGGCTTGGTGCATGTGGCCAATCATGCATTGAGATGGGGTTATGAAAGGAAGTGTGTATGAAAAACGTTAAACATGGATTATGGGTGTTTAGCATCGTGTTGATTCTAGTGCTTTCCTACAACCTTGATCATCATTACCAAGATAAGATGTCGAACTTATCTTTAAATCATGTGTTATCCAATGATGATTTCTTAAAAGTAACTGTCTTGGAAGTGTTGGATGAATCTTTAGTGGATGATGGGTTTGGTGGAGAAGTGATTGAACTCACACTTCGTGTCAGAGTCACATCAAATCCATTCAAAGATGATGTACTGGATATACCTATTCAAGTTCATGATGTGGAAACGGAGATTTATCCGATTGAAGTGAATGATAAACTTTTGATTAATACCTTATCCATTGATGATGAATTCTATTTCAGTGTGGTCACTTATCAACGTGAAGAAGGACTGCTTATTCTTATTGCATTGTTTGTGGGTGCCGTGTTATTGATTGGACGTTTCAAAGGCTTTAGAGCATTGCTTGCCTTAGCCTTCAGTATCCATGTGATCTTAAGAATGTTAATCCCTGCAGTGCTGACTTCTCAATCACTCATCATGCCTGCCTTTTTAATGAGCATGTATATCTTAATTGGATCCTTCATCATAATTGGTGGTTTCTCTTTGAAAACCTTTCATGCGACACTAGGTTCACTGATTGGATTAGCCGCTTCATCAGGTTTAGCCATATTCTTCTTAGGCTATCTAAAAATGAGTGGTTTGATTGATGAACAATCCTTCTTCCTCTTAAATATCGAAGGCATACAAATTGATTTAAGAGGCATTCTCTTCACGAGTATTATTATCGGATCTCTTGGAGCCATCATGGATGTCAGTATGTCTTTAGCCAGTGCTTTGCATGAACTTAAGGATTCGTCAAAAACCATCAAAGATTATGTGTCTTCAGCCTATCACATGTCTGCAGACATGATCGCCACCATGACCAACACCCTCATCTTAGCGTATGTGGGAGCATCTCTAAGCATGCTTGTGTTAATGGCAGTGTATGGTCAACCCACCTTCTTTATTTTTAACACCGAATTCTATGCCTTTGAACTCATGATGGGAATCATTGGTTCATTAGGTTTAATTCTTACTCTGCCTGCCACCACCCTCATCTTTGTGATAACACAATGGATTAAAAAAGCAAGATTAGCTTAATTAACTAAACTTGCTTTTCTTCTATCACTTGTGTCACTAATCCATCAATTTTCTCTTCAAGTTGATGAATGAGTTTATCAGTTAAATAAGCTTTTTCTTCCTCACTGACCTGCATTGCGCTAGGATCATCCAAAGGCCAATGAAGACGCTTATGGACTCCAGGAAAGATTGGACAGCGCTCATAAGCATCCTTAGAACATACTGCCACTACAATATCAAAGGTTTGTCCTGCTTTATACAATTCAAAAACATCTGTAACATGATGAGATGATAAGTCGTACCCATGTCTTAGTGCACCTGCCAAAGCCAATGGGTTGATGCCTCGACTGGTATCTAAACCTGCACTGAAGGCTTTAAGTATGGAAGGATGACGTTGGTTCGCAATGGCTTGAGCCAGTTGTGAGCGAAATGAGTTATGAACACAGACAAATAAGATTCTTAGCGTTCTCATGGTATTCTCCTTTTGAATCATCATACCTAATATGAAGGCACAAAGGATGAAGAGAGTGTTAAATTTTACGTCTTAAATGATGAGTGTGCCGTGTCACTTTAAAACCACACTGCTCATACAATGCTCCTGCTTTCTCATTGATCCCCACAAAGCCAATGGTAGGCGTTTTGCCATTTTCAAGGATTTGGTTCATTAAATCAATGATAATGGCCTTCCCATACCCTTTTCCTTGGTGGTACGGTGGCACAAACACATCATCAATGTCATGACCATCAAGAATTAAACCTGCCCCTACCCACTCATCTTGATCAAAATACAAGTAGGTATTGGCTTGATCTTGCATCCAATCATTAAAACATTGTGCTTTAAGTTGCGGTGTTGCCCACAACTTATCTACCACATTGTGTGGTTGAATATCAACACTACTCCTCATAGGCACAAAACATTCTCCCATGGTTGTGATGGTGGTTTCAAAATCAGTGGGTTGAATGTTTCTTCGTCTCAGTTGATGTTGTGTGGTCGCAGTACACTCAACAGCCTTCATTGCTTTATAGTCATACCATGGTTCAAATCCACATTCAATGAACAGATGAATGATGTCTTGACGATTGGCATTCACAATGGTGTTAAACATCGTGATGGATGAATGAGCATGCATGTATTCTTGAAGGTGGGATTGAAGGCGTTGAAGGGTTGATTCATCATGATCACATCCTATGATGACTTGTTGGCTGGAAATGGTGGTGTTGTACATCCAATCTTCAAAAGTCATGATGCCCGTGTGGGGATGTTCACACAACCATACATGGTCGTGATTTTGAATGCGTTCATGAAGTTGTTTTTTTTGATCAGGCGATAAAGTGATGTGTTCTTCAAGGCAAGAAAGGATTTGGTCTATCATAGTGACTCCTTCATCTTAGTGGTATAATCATAGTATGAAACAACGCTGTTTTTGGGCAACCCACGCCTCACCTCTTATTCAACACTACCATGATACCTCATGGGGTGTTCCTGTGTTTGATGATCATCATCTGTTTAAAATGCTTGTGATGGAAAGTGCCCATGCAGGGCTTTCCTGGGAAATGATTCTTAAACGTGAAGTTGCTTACATCGAAGCTTATGAAGGCTTTGATCCTTATCGAGTTGCTCATTTTGATCAAGATAAAGTAGATCAAATGATGCAAACCTCTATCATTAAACATCGAGGAAAAATAGAAGCGTCGATTGTTCAAGCACAGAAAGTCATAGACATCATTCAAGAACATGGATCCTTCGCTCACTATCTTTGGTCTTATGTCAACCACCAACCACTGATCACCTATCGTGATCCTCATACATGGAATGCGACCAGTGAACTCAGTGATCAAGTCAGTATCGATTTACAAAAACGAGGGATGAAATTTGTTGGCAGTAAAATTATTCAGGCGTATCTTCAAGCCATTGGCATCATTAATGATCATGACACAGACTGTTTCTTGTGTCATCAAGGAGAACCCCATGATTAAACGCATACTTAAAATTCTTTTAGTGTTAGGTTTCATGTTAAGTGGATTTATCATTGGTCTGATTGTTGGTATACAAATAGGGGGTAATTATTTTACTTCGTTTGTGTTTTTAGGCCAACGTGGATATGAAGCCACAGGACTGGTTGGATCTTGGATAGGTTTAGGTTTATTTGGTTATCTTGGCTACCGACTTGTGCGATAACGTTTGCTTCGCAATGCGACGATACAACTCATGATCATACAACACCTTTTGAATGTCTTGAACACTCATGCAGTGGTGAGGATGGGTTTTGAAGTATGCTCTTGTTTTATCAATGCATTCTTGGGTTAAGGTATCATAGCGTTGTGTTGCATTGAGCATCACATGCATTAAAGCAACACGCATGATGCTGGTGATGGAGGATTCAATCCAAAAATGAAGATGCTCATATTCAAGATTGAGTTTCTCACAGCTTCTTAACCACCACCATAAACCATCCGTTTCATTTTGATACGTATCCACAAATAAATGATCATAATCGATTGCTTTACTCATTACATTCAAGGCATCATCATGCACAATGATGATGTCTTTGTTTTGAGGAAAATACGGTCTTAAATGTTCATTGAAATAATCAATCACGACAGGATCTTTCTCCACAACCGTAATGGAAGTAACCTGTGGATTTAAAGCGGCCATATACACAAAATAGCCTATGCCTAAGCCAAAGGTTAACACACGACCTGAAACCTTCTGTGCAATGGGATCAATGGTGTGAGTCTCAGAAGGCACATTCATCATCCAAAGAATCCCTTTGCGATGAAGAACACGCGTCACTAACGGTTCATCCAATGCTCTGAGTACCATTGAATCATTGCATGCTTGATGTGGATCATCCACCACACTCTCGAGGTTAAATAAGCGATGAGGTAAAAATGTCATCGTGCTTAATTCAATGTGATGAGATGAAGAAGGATGTAGAGGAACATGCTTGTAATAGGGATTCTGTTTAAAGTTCTTGACACTATAAAAAAGGGATGGCCACGTGGACTGATCCCCTAGGAATTCATGAAATTGCGCTTTAGCCATCGCTTTTTGAACCATTTCATGGTTTTTAAAAGTGACCTCTTTGTCTAAGAAAGCATTCTTTCTTTGATCTTTAAGATGACGTTGACATTGTTTAAGAAAGGCGATATTTTCAACCGTGGGTTCGATGGTAATCATGATACTTACTTAGGCTTTTTAATGGTGTACTCAAGTGCCCCACTAGGACAGCGATGAATCACTTCCACAATCTCATCCACACTGGCATTATCCACATTAATCCATGGACGTTGACGCACATTAAACACAGCTCTTAATCCCTTAACGCATTCAGCCGCATGGGTACAACGACTCTTTGAATATCTTACTTCAATCTGATCATTAGAATAAGCTTTGAAATCATCAATCATAAGTACACCTCTTTCTCTTTATTATACCCAAAAGAAGCTTTAAGTGCCACATGTGGTCACAATCTTGGATACAGAAGGTTTGAACCATGGATGATGCTTGTATTTAGGATTAAATGGATCTTGAATCATCACCATCACCTCATCCAACAGTGAGAAATCTTGATCCAAGCATTGTTCAATGATGGTATTCACTAAATCATGGCGTAACACAATGAGCGGATTCACTTGACGCATGATGGTGACACGCTGTTCTTCACTCATGGCTTGAGTGTGGATTCGATTTTCATACTCTTTTAACCAAGCATCTAATCGATCACTGGTATGATACAGTGATGACACATCATTCATTAACGCCACAAAGCTATCCGTGAAATCAAGTTGATTGTCTTCACAACACTTCAAGAATGATCTCCACAGTTGCAGATCACCTTGTACTAATCCTAACTTACGAGACGTTAAGTAGGTTAATGTCGTTTCATACGATTCATCAAAAAGAGCAAGATAGTCGTCAATTGATCCATGAAGTAAAGATCCACAACTGTTAAGAAACAAGGAAACATTGAATCGCATGACCTTGTTTTGATTCGCATACGCGTAACGATTCAACACATCAATGGAAGAATAGGCTTGATGATGATTCATGGTCTCCATGAAAGCACAGGGACCAAAATCAATGGTTTCATAAGCTAAAGATACATTATCACTGTTGAGGACCCCATGCACAAATCCAACACTTTCCCACTGCGCCGTGAGCTTACCCCACCACACACAACACTCTTTAATGAAACGCTCAAAAGCATCTTCTTCTTGAGATAGACTTGGCATGAGTTGTGAGATGGCGAGATTGAGAACTTGCTTAACCCCTTCTTCTTGATGAAACAAATTGGCGTATTCTATTGATCCAATCCGAATGTTGGTACGCATGCATCGTGCTAACACCCCTGCAGGGAGTGCTTGTTCACGAAAGGCTGTCTTGTGATGATAAGTGATGCTTAAAGTTCGTGATGAAGGCACATGAAGTGCATTCAACGCCGTCGACATCAAGAGTTCTTTAATGAGAGAAGGAAGTGGTGCGAGGCCATCTCCTCCACGAGCATACTTCGTAGGTCCACTGCCTTTAAGACTCACATCAAGGCCATGAGTGCGACCAATCACACAAGCTCGTCCATCCCCTAAACGTGTGAAATGTCCAAACTGATGACCGCCATAGGCCAAGGCTAATGGAGTGCATTCAATGGATGATTGATGACCACTTAAGAGTTCACATCCCTCTTGAGAAAGTATAGCTTCCCATCCACAACGCTGAATCAAATCCATGTTCACATACAGAAAAACTGAGCGTTGTTCAGCAAGTTTAAAATCAATGGGTTGAACCATCGCTTGTGGATAATTAAGGTAGGGTTGGGTGAATTTCATGGTTTGATTGTAACACCTCTTAATTAAACACATCAAACATGATACACTACTCTCATGAGGTTATTATGAAAAAATCAACGGTCTATATCTTACTTTTACTGATTTATATTTCCTTTATTTCGCTTGGATTACCGGATGGATTATTAGGGGTGGGTTGGCCAATCATGCGTCAAAGCTTTAATCAACCACTACAAGCTGCAGGGCTTGTTATTTTAATTATGATGCCTTTGTCTACACTTTCTTCCATGAATGCAGCCCGTTTAAAAGAACGTTTTGGGGTTGGTCCTGTTGCCTTTGCCAGTGCTTTGCTTACAGCACTTTCTTTGCTAGGGATTGGTTTTAGTGCCTCATTTGAAGGACTGATCCTCTTTTCAATTGGACTTGGCATCGGTCAAGGGGCTGTGGATGCATTGCTTAATGATGTGGTTGCTCAAAACTTCTCTTCTAAACACATGTCTTGGTTGCATGGCTTTTGGGGTGTGGGTGCTACACTGGGTCCTGGTCTGATGACCTTTGCGTTATCACTCAATCGTGGTTGGACGTTAGGCTACTTTTTAATTGGGATCATTCAATTGTTAATTGCTGTTCTTCTTTTCTTTTCACTTCCTCTTTGGAAACAATTGGATACTCACAAACATCATGAACATGCTCAAGCTAAAGGGTCTTTTAAACCCATCATGATCTGTGGGATGGCGTTGTTTTTTCTTTATGTCGGGATTGAGCTCAGTGTAGGCTTATGGTCCAATACCGTTTTATTTGAACATAAAGGATTACCCCTTCATATTTCAGGATATTTTGTCTCCATGTATTATTTGATGATTACGGTGGGTCGATTCATCAGTGGACTTGTCTTAACCAAATTCTCTAATCGAGTGGTGGTTAATGCGGGATTATTGATTTCATTCTCTGGGTTACTGCTTTTAACATTGTTTAGTCAACCAATCATCTTAGGGCTTGGTTTAGCCCTGACAGGACTTGGCTTTGCACCATTATACCCTGCCATGATGCATGAAACTGCCTCACGTTATTCTGTAATTGATTCTGCCATTGCAGTAGGTTATCAAGTGGGGATGGCCTACATTGGGGGTACTGCCATCTCATCTTTGATGGGAGTGATCTTGGAACAGTTCTCACTGGCATTATTATATCCATTACTTTCTATTGGAATCATAAGCATGTTGGGACTTCATCTTTTCTATAACACGAGGACGTAATCATGAAACCACTCTCCTCTTCACTTAAAGGCAGTTTATTCATGGTATTAGCGGCTACTTTATGGAGTTTAGGTGGACTACTTTCTAAAGCCATTCCTTTTAATGCCTTAACTATATCCTTGGTGCGAGGTTTACTCGCTGCCTTCATGATTGGTATTGTCAAGGATCATTCACTCTTAAAATCAACCGCTACAATGTCTTTTCTGGATTCTTTATGTTTTTAACTACGGTCTTATTTATTAGTGCTAATAAACTCACCAGTGCAGCCAATGCGATCATGCTTCAATACACATCCATTCTCTTCATCATTCTTTTAAATCAACTCTTTTATCGTCTAAAACCTCATCCCATTGAGCGTCGCACCTTCTTCATTGTTTTAGTGGGAATGCTTTTGTTTTTCTTTCAAGACATCCAATTGGATGCTCAAATCGGTAATCTATTGGCCATGGGCAGTGGATTATCCTTTGCCTTTGTGTTTGTCTTAAACAAGCATCCTTTAGTGGAACCTTTAGAATCCACGTATCTTGGACAACTCATGTCCATTGTCTTACTCCCTATGCTTTGGTTGGATACCACACTCACTTTTGAAGCAGTGCCTTGGATACTCCTCATCTTCATGGGCATTGTACAGCTTGGTTTAGGGTATGTGTTCTTTGCGAAAGGCATCCAACTGATCAGTGCATTAAGTGCCAATCTGATCACCACCATTGAACCCATTCTTAATCCTATTTGGGTGTTTTTCATTTTAGGAGAACGTATTCACATTAATTCCATACTAGGAGGTGCCATCATCATCGGTGCCATTGGATGGATGAACATCTCCATCACATCTGTGAACAAGCAAACCATCTTACTTGAAAAAGAAGGACACGCTTGATACACTAGGTTTGTTTGAACATCAAAGTAGGAGAACAATTATGTTAAAGCGTTCATTATCCATGATTCATCTTGTGTCATTCATTATGTCCATGATGATTGGTTCGGGGGTATTTTATCTTGGCGCGTATGTCTTGTTTGTCAGTGAAGCTTCCCCACTGCTTTCATTACTTGCTTGGGCTGGAGCAGGAGTATTCAGTTTAGTCTTAGCATTAAACTTTGTAGAGTTAGGACTCATGTTTCCAAAGTCGGGTGGTACATACACCTTTCTTAAAGAAGCTTACTCTCAGCGTTTAGCTTCCATCTTTGGATACACAGGGTTTTTACTGAGTGGGTCAGGATCGATTGCCGCATTGGCATTGGCCTTTGCTAATCTGGTTAGACAATTCAATCCTTCATTAACCACCTCCACCCCTTTGTTGGCCAGTATTCTCATCATTACCCTCACAGGCTTAGCCATGAAGGAAATCAGTTCCAATGCTTTAGTATCGCTTTTCATCACTGGAGCGAAAGTATTAGGGCTGATTGTGATCATTGTTTCAGGACTTCTTTTAGGATCACAATCCATTGAAATGTCACTTCCATCATCACTGTCCTTCTCTTCCTTCATGAGTGTATTAGCCTTTGGAAGCATTGTCTCATTGTGGGCTTATGAAGGTTGGGCCAATGTCTTTAGTTTAGGGGATGAAATGCCAACACAACCTAAACCTGTGATTTGGTCCATTCTACTTGGCATTGGTGGAGTTACCCTATTGTATGTGTTGTTTCATCTTGCGATTTATCGCATTGTTGCTTTGTCCACCCTGCTTGAAAACCTAGGTAATGGTAATTTGTATTTCGCAACCATCGCAATGCAAGCGCTGTATGGTGATGCTGGGGCATGGTTGTTGAACATCTTAATGGCTGTTTCCATCATTGGAACCTTACACGCCTTAATTGTGATCTTTCCTCGTGTGTATTATGCGATGGCACAAGATGGTCAGTTCTTAAAGAGTGCATCCGAAGTGAATCAAGAAGCCAGTCCTTATAAAGCGACCCTCATGTCCATGGTCATGTCCTTGGTGCTCGTGTTTACCTTTACCCTCATTGAACTCACCTCCTTTGTGGTCCTACAAGGACTGATTTACAGTGCTTTAGTCATCATTGGGTTATTGATATTAAGAAAGAAACAACCTTTAACCCCTAGACCTTATAAAGTCCTCCTTTATCCACTGACCCCACTTTTATCTCTAGCCTTCTTAGGATACTTTATCTACAATACGTATCAAAATGATCCTCGCTCTTCCTTATTGGATTAATCTTACCATTAGTCTTGTGGGCGATACTGTATTATCAATCAACGAAAAAACGAGTGAACTGAATCACTCGTTTTTTGGTCTGAAGAAGCAGGAAGGTTATTTCACATTACGGGTCTTCACATCAAAGACCACCGCAATCACTAAGACTAAACCACGAACAATGTATTGTAATGAAATATCTAAACCAATGAGGTTCATTCCACTGGATAGTGAGGCCATTACAATCGCACCTATGATGGATCCTGTGACACGTCCTACGCCACCTTTAGCACTGACACCACCCACAAACGCAGCCGCAATCGCATCCAACTCAAAGAGGGTTCCTGCGGTTACAGTGGCTGATTGAAGACGAGAAGCGAACATGATGCCTGATAAGGCCGCAAGAAAGCCCATGGATGAGAACACGATCATGGTGATCTTATTGACACTGATGCCACTTAACGCTGCCGCATCTGGATTACCACCCACCGCATAAATATGTCTTCCTAAGATGGTTTTGCTCATGAGGGTGTGATAAATCATGACCACAACACCGACAATGATCACGGTGTAAGAAATCCCATTGAAGTTGGCTAAAATCCACACAACCCAAGTGATGATGGCAGAGACAAAGAAAAGTTTAGAGAGAAACAGAGGCATGGAAACCACTTCAAAGTTGTATTTGATTTTGCTTTGGCGTGTTTTAAACTCACTGAAGATATAGTAAGCAATACCTAAGAAACCGATGATTAAGGTTAATACATGCAGTCTTCCTTTCATGATATCTGGAATGAACCCATTGGAAATCATATTAAAGAAGCGGTTAGGAATAATGATGGTTCCCGTTGAGGAAGTTACTTGTAGGAGTGCTCCTCTGAAGATGAGCATGCCTGCTAAGGTCGCCACAAAGGCAGGGAGATTCATTTTCGCAACTAAGAAACCATTCCATAATCCAATGAGGGTTCCTAAGGCTAAGACAATAATGATCGCAAGCCATACATTGACTTGATACTGAACCATTAAAATGGCAGCCACTGCACCAATGAATCCAGCCACAAAGCCAATACTTAAATCAATGTGACGGATAATGATGACTAAGGTCATCCCTACGGCTAAAACCGCGATGTAGCCGGTTTGGTTAAATAAGTTTGAAATGTTACGTGGACTTAAGAATAGTCCTCCACTTAAATATGAGAAGATGGCCATGATCACCGCTAAAGCAATGAACATCCCATAATCACGCACATTGAGTTTAAGTTGAACCCATAATTCTTTCATAAATGATGTCATAAATTTCTCCTATTGTGTTGCATACATCATGACTTCTTCTGCACTGGCGGCATCAATGTCAAGACATGCTGTGCTTACACCTTCATTAATTACAAGTACACGATCACTCATCCCTAATACTTCAGGAAGTTCAGATGAGATTAAAATAATGGATAACCCTTGATTCACAAGTTCATTGATTAACGTATAAATTTCAGCTTTAGCTCCCACATCGATGCCTCGAGTTGGTTCATCAAGAATGAGTATCTTAGGTGAGGTGTACAACCACTTGCTTAAGGACACTTTCTGTTGATTTCCTCCAGAAAGGTTCTTCACTTTCTGAGCAATGGATGGGGGTTTTGATGTTAATGTCTTGTTTGTATTGTTGAGCCACTTTGATTTCTTCATTTGGATTAACAAATCCATATTGACTCAGTTTCTTTAAACCAGCACTACTGATGTTTTCTTTAATGTCTTGAATCAGAATCAACCCATTGCCTTTGCGATCTTCACTGACATAGGCAATGCCCAAGTCAATGGCCTCTTTTGGTGTCTTGATTGACACCACTTTATTTTCCATTTCAATGGTTCCACTCATCACATAGTGATTAGCATTGCCAAAGAGGGTCATCGCTAGCTCAGTTCGACCAGCTCCCATCAGTCCTGCCACTCCCAATACTTCACCACGTCTTAATTCGAAACTGATGTCTTTAACCACATGGCGTTGTTTCGATTTATCATAACCTTTAAGATTGGAAACACGTAAGATGACATCGTGATTGGTGTGCTTCATACGTTTTGGAAAGATTTCATTCAAATCACGACCCACCATGGCTTTGATGATGGCTGGGATTTGCACGGGTTCATTGGATGGTTCTATGTCTAAGACACTTTTACCATCGCGAAGCACCGTGAGTGAATCTGCGACTGAAACCACTTCTTTCAGTTTATGAGAGATCATAATGGAAGTGACTCCATTGGATTTTAGATTTCTTAAGAGTTGAAGTAAGTTTTCACTTTCTTCGTCATTAAGCGCCGCTGTTGGTTCATCAAGAATAAGAAGCGTTAAGTTCTTACTTAATGCTTTGGCAATTTCCACAAGTTGTTGTTGACCTACCCCAAGATTCTTCACTTTTTCTTCTGGTACCACATTGAGTCCAACCATTTGAAGATACTTCATGCTTTGCACAATCGTTTCATTCCAATCAATCATGCTTCCTTTTTAATTTCATGGCCTAAGAAAATATTCTCGTAGACACTGAGTTCTGGAATCAAAGCTAATTCTTGGTGAATGACACCAATGCCTAAACGTTCTGAATCTTTTAGGGTATTAAACTCTACTTTTTCTTGATTAAAGCGAATCTCACCATCAAATTCATGATGAGCATAGACCCCACTTAAAATCTTCATGAGGGTACTTTTCCCTGCACCATTCTCTCCAACCAAACAATGGATGGAAGAAGGATACACTTTAAAACTAACATCACTTAATGCCACCACTCCAGGAAAAGTTTTCGTAATATGATTCATTTCTAATAAGGGTTTCATGCGACCTCCAACTCTTAAGAAAGCAGTGGAAAGATGACTTTCCACTGCGATACAGTCATTATCTGAATGTGAAATCTGATTCTAAGTAGTATCCTGAAGTAATGAGAGGTTGGTAAGTGGCCGGCCACACACGTAGCACCGGCTGCTTGCTTTGTTGATATTAAGCTGTGGCATTTTTCACCTCCTAATTATCAAAAAAGAAACAGGCACGAACGCTGGCTGGGTCGCTGTGCA
>JAJOHZ010000042.1 GCA_021209625.1 Erysipelotrichaceae bacterium
TTTTTTTATGTCTAGATTCACATGGGTTAAGATGGATTTCTCTTCATCCATGTAACCTAAATCTGAATCATTGAAGGATAAGGTGTCAAAATGATCAACACTTTGGTGACGATTTAAGATAGGTACTTTAAGGTTAGCATCAAACTCATCCAACACTTTAACAATACCCTTCATTTGTGTCAGGACCGGTGAGAACTGTGATAATGGCCACATGACGTTGCCAAAACTGGAAGCGACCACAATGATGCTACCAAGTCCTGCACTGGTGGAGCGGGCAAATAAAATACCCGTGACGACCAATCCAAACAAGACTAAGTTTTGAATGAATTGATTGAGTGCTGATACTTGAGTTTCTTTCACATCCACTTGATAATTGTCTTTTTGAACGGAAGTGGCATGGTGTAGGAACTGTTCAAGTCGAAGTGGTTCAAGTTGGTGTTGTTTAATGATGTCAAATCCTTGTAGAGTTTCTTCCACATACGACGTGTACTTTTGTAAGGATGCCGATTTTTTCGCTTCACTTTTCTGGACTGGTTTACTGTTATGAGAGGTAATGAATAAGAATAAAAAACAACAGGATGAATGCCACAATGACTAAATAATAGGAAACCGTTGCGACCAAGATCACCGCCATTAGAAACTGCAAGGTCATCCGAATCATTTGAAGTAAATTAAGCAAATATTTATCTTGAAAGCGATCAAAATCATTGGTGAGATTGGAGCGATAAACACTGACTTTTTCTTTTTGAAGTTGGGTAATGTCTTGATTAAGGAGTTGATTGACGTATGGCTTTCTTCATGAGTATTAAACTTGATTCAATGTAGCGTGAGCGCAGGTAAGTTCCTATTAAATCCGCAATCAGCAAGAACACCAACAACAGTAACATCCATTGTGCTGTTTGAAGCATCAAGTTCAACTGCTTACTTAACCCATAATCAGTAATAAAGCGAAGTAAATAAATGCTTAATCCATTCAGTGATGTCATGAACATCATGTTAATGACATTGATGACTAACCATCCACGGTGGCCTAAATGAAGTTGTTTCATGCTTGACCTCCTAATGGTTCTAATTCAATCACATGATCAAAGTATGGTTTTAAATACTCAATATGACGATGCGTCACACAAATCAACGTTTTATTTAATCCAAGAAGTGTGTCATAGATCTTTTGAGATGTCATGTCATCCAAAGATGCAGAGGGTTCATCCACAAACATCATTGGAAAGTCATGGTACAACTCACGGGCAATGGAGATACGTTGTCTTTGTCCCCCTGAGATGTTTGAGCCATCTTGGGTTAAAACATGATCTTCTTTCAGTTCAAGGGTCTGAATCCAATCGTACAAATCCACATCTATTAATACTTGAGTGAGTTTTGCTTCATCCAAGTCTTGGGCAAGAATGATGTTGTTTTTAATGGAATCATTGAACAAGAAATGGGATTGGCGAATGTACCCTGCTTCTTCTAAGAAACTTTCATGTTGGATATGACGTAGTTCAACCTGATCCACATTCACATCACCTTCATAACTGGATAAGTTTTGAGCTAGACAACTGACCAGTGTGGTTTTACCTGCTCCAGAAGGACCAATCACTAAGACTTTTTCATAGGGTTTAATGGTAAAACTAAGTTGATCAAGCACAGGTTTGTGTTCGTAGTTAAAAGTGAGTGATACTACTGAAAGTTCTTCATTAAATTTCATCTTTTCTTCTCCTTGTAAGGCCGGAGAAGTTTGAGTAATACGATTAAAGATATCCACCGAAGTACGATAACGGTTAATGAAGTTAAATCCACTGATCATGCTCCACACCAACTGTCCAATGAGGTTAAAGACTAAAATTAACGCCGTTAATGAGATTTGATCTTGAACAAACAAAAACGTGGCATAGATGTAAATCACCGTTTGATAGGATGCGGCAATCCAATGATTAAGATTGGATTGCAGCTCATCAATTTGAAAGGCTTTCTTTTTAATCTGTTCCAATACCGTGATGATGGATTGAAAGGGTGGTTTAAAGAATTCTTCCACATGGTACAACTTAATGACTTCCAATCCTTGTAGAATGTTACTTAACTGGGTGTTGTAAGACGCATTGGCCTCTTGGGTTTCTGCTTTATTTTTACGTGCAATGGGTTTAAAGAAAGAAGTGATTCCATACAGTAGAATGGTCACCAATATCGTGGCTCCCGCGATTAAAGGTGAAATGGTCAGTAAGACAATCGTTCCTAAAAAGAAACTACCAAAGCTAAAGATAATGTTCAGTAAAGATAAGAAAAAGTCTTTTTCAAACAAGTTGATGTCTGACACTAACATGGACATGTAATGTTCCTTGGGGGTTTTACGAGTAACTTTCATACGTATGACTCATGATCTTTTGATACGCTAAGGTTCTGACTTGAATCAAGATGTCTCTCATGAATCCTCATTCTTAAGAAACGGATGAGCATCTGCACAAAAATAGGAGTGAAGGCGAAAATAACCACTAAAAGAATGCGTGTTCGTATGCCATTCCAATCGGCTTCTTCAATGATGCCAAACGCATTGGATAAGGCAAACGTAGAAAACAAGCCATTGAGAGTGGTTAAGAACGCTCCTATCATGTAGAAGATAAACTGTTTACGGTTTTGTTTAAGTAAATCGGTAATGGTCATAGTGTTCTCATTTCTAACGTATGAAACTTCCCCAATGAACATTTTATCACATAATGTCAATTTTTCCCTTGTAACTTAGGTTTAAGACTTTGCATCTAAACACCTACTCTAACTGCACAACACTTCACTTGACACATGACATGAAGTGCGATACGCTTTTGAGCAGGAAATGAGGTCCATATGGAAAAATTTCTTCAACGCAAAAACATCACTTTGTCACCCAAAGTTTATTTCATTGATGCCCTCTCCGCGATGGCATTAGGATTGTTTTCAACGCTTATTATTGGCTTAATCATTAAAACCTTAGGTGATCAAACAACTTTATGGTTTGGTGCTAATTTCATCAGTTCTCACTTCACTACCATGGGAGCAACAGCCATGGGATTAATGGGAGCAGGCATTGGTGTGGCGGTTGCTCATCGCTTACAAGCCCCTCCTCTTGTCTTATTCTCCAGTGCTGTCACTGGGATGATGGGAGCTAGTTTAGGTGGACCTGCAGGTTCATTCATCGCTGCTTTAGTTGCCACTGAAGCTGGTAAGTTGGTTTCCAAAGAAACACAACTGGATATTCTAGTGACTCCATTTGTTACGTTACTAATTGGATCACTCATCGCCTTATCCATTTCTCCACTCATTGCCCAACTCATGACATCACTTGGGGCCATCATCATGGAAGCCACCACCTATCAACCTTTCTTTATGGGTATCATTGTCTCCATGATCATGGGTCTAGTGCTCACCGCCCCTATTTCATCAGCTGCCTTAGGGATTATGCTTAATCTGAGTGGATTAGCTGCGGGTGCCGCAACCGTAGGATGTGCTGCACACATGATTGGATTCGCGGTAATGGGTTTAAAAGACAATAAACCATCCAGTTTCATTTCAGTAGGATTAGGCACAAGCATGCTTCATATTTCCAATATTGTGAAGAATCCTTGGATTTTACTTCCTCCTGTGCTTACCTCTATTGTCTTAGGACCACTATCAACTTTAGTGTTTAAAATGAGCAACATAGCCGCAGGATCAGGCATGGGAACCAGTGGATTAGTTGGACAGTTCACGACTTTATCAACCATGGGATGGACACAAGAGGTTTTATTCAATGTAGGACTCTTACACTTTGTCTTGCCTGCTATACTTACTTATGGTTTCTATAAGATTCTAGTCATTAAAAAGAAAATTAAAGTGAACGATTTAAAACTGGATGTATAAGCTAAAGGCACTGCGATGATTCGCAGTGCCTTTGTTTATAGAATGGAGATCCCAACCCCTATTAGTCCAGGACCAGTGTGAACACCTAGAGCTGGAGAGATTTCTGAGAAGAAGTAGGTTGCTTGATCTTTAAAGAGAAGGGAAAGTTGTTCCTTAAGTGCTTCTGCTTCATCTAATGCATTCGCATGAGCAATCCCGATAAGATACGATTTTTCAGTGGAATAAAAGGATTCTATTTTGCTTTGTAACGCTTTAATGGATTTAGTGCGACCTCTTACTTTAGCCACAGTCGTATAGATACCCTGTTCATCACAGGTGATGAGTGGTTTAAGTTCTAGGGCCGTGCCTAAGAAACCACTGACTTTACCAATACGTCCACCCTTAATTAAATATTCTAGGGTTGATAACACAAAGAAGACCTTTGTATTAGCGATGGATGATTCAATCTTTGTTTTAAGTTCTTCAAATAAAAGCCCTTCTTTGACCCACTGAGCAGCTCGAATGGCAGTTAAGCCACTGCCAATTCCAATGTTTTTGGTATCAAAGATGTCCATTTGAATGTCAGCTTCCTTCGCATGAAGTTGAACCATATTGAAGGTTCCAGATAGACCTGATGAAAGAATAATTCCCACAATGCGAGTGAATCCTTGTGCCTTAATGGTTGAGATGAGATGTTCTAGATCTTCTCCAAAAGGAAGAGAGGTAGTAGGTACTTCATTTTTTAGGTTTTTCTAAAACAGTTCTAGAGTCAATGTCGACACCATCACGATAACTGCGTCCTTTGTAGTTGACTTGAAGTGGAAGAATGAAGATAGGATGAGTCTGCATCATGGATGCGGGAACATCACTGCCTGAGTCGGTAAGAATAGCGATTTTTTCGATCATGAGTTTAAGTGAGATGAAATCCAGTGTTGGGCACGCTTTTGATGAGCAATGCATTGAGTTGCATGAAACATAATTGGGCTGATGTCACTCACAGACGTGTTTGTGGCTTCTGGAGCATCAAGTGCCGCAATGAGTGTTTCTAAAAATGCATTGTAGGCTTCTTTTAATCCTAAACGTTTGGTTTCACTCAAGATGCCTTCACGTATTAACGCAATGTCAAATCCTTCTTTAAGAAACGCGATTACAAACAAGTAAGCAATGTGAAGTCTTTGGTAACGTTTTTTCTTAGGAGGTGGAATAAGACCTAGTTTAACATAATTGTTAATCATGGCCTTCGTTAAAGGTTTAACATGGTATTGTTCACACAAAGGATTAATGAGTGAGAGTACTTGATCAGCATAAAGTTCAAGTTTAGGGAGTTCTTCCCAACGAGGTAATGTGGATTGCATCAAATGTCCTTTCTTATTACATGAATTATAACACATAGTTTTAATAATTACATGTAGTGTTAAGTTAATTATGTCTTATTTTATCATGATATTGAGGTGTAAAAAAGCTATCCTTCGATAGCTTGATTATGAATCACTTGATTTCGTCCGGCTTGCTTCGCATCATAGAGCAAGTTATCCGCATTACGAATGCAGTCTTCTAAACTTAACACTTCACTACAACAGTTATAAAAGGCTCCTATACTTACCGTCACATTGAGATTTAAATTTCCTACTTGGATCGGAGTCGATTGAATCAGTTCCAATACTTTCTGTGACTTTTCTCTAAAGAAGCGTGCACGCTCCATTTCCATGATAACTAAGAATTCTTCACCACCATAGCGAACCACCAAGTCTTCACCACGTATGCTCTTCTTTAATAACTCAGCAATCTTTATTAGTACTTCATCTCCTACTAAGTGACCATGAGTATCATTGATTTGTTTAAAGTGATCAATATCAATCATCATGACACCCAATCCCTTATAGTCTTTATCGATGGATTTAGTGAGGTATTGGTTTAAACTTAAACGATTAGGAAGTCCTGTAAGGTGATCTTGACGAGCAATGTCTTCAAGTTTTTCTCGATTACGTTTTGCGATGTTTTCATAGTAATAAGCCGAATGCGCAACAGCGGTAATGTTAAGTAAAACGTTCATCACAAAGAATATTTCTTTGAATACCGGTTCAATGGTGGTGAGTGGTGCATAGAGTTCAAGAAAGAAGAAAGAAGCAATAAAGATAGCAGCTTGAATGATCACTCCTAAGAGTTTGTAACGATCTTTCCAGTTGGTATAAACAATGAGGATGGACATATTAAGATGAAACAATCCAAATCCTGCTTCCATCCCAAAAGCAATGTTTTCCATGCTTGTGACAATGGTAACCATGGAAATGAATAAGAAGGAAGCAAAACCATAACGTTGTTTACGATTGAGGTATAACACATAGACTGTAATAAACATGGTAAAGAAATTGATATTGAAAATCATCTGATTTCCAACAAGATAAAACAATGGAAGAATAACCACATAAGAAGCCAATGTACTTAAGTATACGATGTTTGCTTGTTTACTATATTGCCAGTACTCAATATCATGTTTCTCTGATAGTAGTCGCATAATGTTTTCTCCGTAAAATTATGATACTTCTATCTTCAAACAAATTCAAGAAATATCAACTTTATATCATTTTGTTTACATAAAATGAACACAAATAAACCAATGCGGTGAGGCATTGGTTGAGATAAAAATTTGTTATAATATTAAGGATTAATAGTAAATGCAGTTACTGTTGTGGAAGGACCATCAACTTGTCCTAGTGTTGCAACATAGAAGCCTGTAGGAGTATTACATTCAAATGCACTGATAGTACCACCAGTTGAAACGGTATATCTGCATTCAACACCTGCTGGTTCACCATTTGCATTGTAGCTTCCTGCGCCTGTTTCATTTGATAAAACATCAATAGCAACTTGAGCATAAATAGAACGTGAGTTTGCTAAATCTCTTGCTTCATTAGCACGTTGAATGCTTGATGATACCGTAGGAATAATAATAGCTGCTAATACCGCTAAAATAGCGATGACGACGATTAATTCAATGAGGGTAAAACCTTTACGATTCTTAATCTTTTTGAACATGATATATGTCTCCTTTTGTTAGTTTAATTAAACATCTTTAATCTTTAATTGTCAATATAGTTTGATATAAGTATGTGAATATAGTGTCAAATATGTGATTTCTAACCTAGATTAAACGTTTAAGGAACTCTTTGTTGCTACTGAATTCTAACGCAGTTTCTAGGTTAATGACTCCTTCTTTAATGTAAGAAGCTAAACATGCCTCAAGTGATTGCATTCCCAACCTTGATCCAGTTTGAATACTCGAGTTAATCTGCACAATCTTGTTTTCACGAATGAGGTTTCCAATCGCATCAGTCATGATCATAATCTCATGCACCGCGACTCGTTTTGGTTCATCAATACGAGGAATTAAAGCTTGTGAGACCACCCCTTTTAAGACTGATGCAAGCTGTGTTCTGATTTGAGCTTGTTGGTGTGGAGGGAAGACGTCAATGATACGATCAATGGTGCTAGCGGCGCCTGTGGTGTGCAGTGTTGAGAACACCAAGTGTCCCGTTTCCGCAGCGGTGAGGGCTAATGAAATGGTCTCAAAGTCTCTCATCTCTCCCACTAGAATCACATCAGGATCTTCACGTAAGGCAGATCGTAGTGCTGCATCAAATCCATGAACATCACGATGCACTTCACGCTGATTGATGAGCGCTTTCTTAGGTTGATGAATGTATTCAATAGGATCTTCTAAAGTAAGAATATGCTTAGCATGACGCTCATTGATGTAATCAATCATCGCGGCTAAGGTGGTGGATTTACCACTGCCTGTAGGTCCTGTCACAAGCACCATGCCTCGAGGTTCATCCGCTAAGGTTTTTAGCACTTGTGGCAAACCTAATTGATCAATTGTTGGAATCTTGTTTCTTAAAAGACGCATTGCGATAGCAGGTTGACCTTGAGCTCTAAAAATATTCAAACGATAACGATTTTTAAGTTGATCCGTGTATGCTGTATCTATGTCATGACCTTCATTATAAAGGCGTTGTTGATCATGATTCAACATCCCATTGATCCAACTTGTCACTTCATGAGCGGTTAACTCAGGATACTCCAATCTCACTAATTTTCCAAGTTTGCGAACAATGGGTGGCATCTTCGCCACTAAATGAATGTCTGAACAATCATGATTGAAAGCATATTGTAAGATATCATCTAACATATCGTGCCTCAATCGGTGGAGTAAAGGATGTTAACACCTTCCTCAACACTGGTTATTCCTTCTTTAATTAAATCAACCACTTCATCCGCAAGCATTCTCATGTTCTTCTCTTTTGCATATTTCTTTAACTCATCCATGCTGGCGTTATGTGAAATGAGTTGTTCAAGTGCAGAGTCAATAAGGATGGTTTCAAATACCGCTGTTCGTCCAGAATAGCCGGTGTTGTTGCAGAACTTGCATCCTTTACCAATATGAGCATGAGTTAAGTGTGTCCCTAAGAGTAAGTTATCAGCACTTTCAACTTCAACTTCCATCTTACAGTGGGTGCAAATCTTTTTAACCAACCGTTGTGAGATAACACATTTCACAGAAGAAGCGACCAAGAAAGGTTCAATCCCCATGTCTGTTAAACGAACAACAGTGGATAAGGCGTCATTGGTATGGATGGTGGATAACACAAAGTGACCTGTAATCGCAGCACGAATCGCAATTTCTGCGGTTTCAGTATCCCGAATCTCCCCTACCATGATGGTATCAGGGTCTTGACGTAAAATGGATCTTAATCCATTCGCAAAGGTTAATCCCGCACGGGTGTTCACTTGAACTTGAGTGATGGATTCAAACTTACGCTCAATTGGATCTTCAATGGTCACAATGGCTTTAGTAGGATCATTGAGTTTGGCAAGCATGGAATACAGTGTGGTGGTTTTACCACTCCCTGTAGGTCCTGTCACAAGCAAGATACCATGAGGTAATCGCAAAGCTTTTTCAACTAATCCAATAGTATAGTTGGATAAACCTAAACTGTGTAAGTCATAACTAATATTCTTATCAGCACCAAGCAAACGCATGACCACTTTTTCACCATAGGCTGTTGGTATCGTAGAAATACGCAAGTCAAATCGTGCATAGTCATTGCGATAACGTAAACCACCATCTTGTGGAATACGTTTCTCCGCAATGTTCATACCACTGATAATCTTAATGCGTGTGGTAATAAGTTGGTGAACTTCATGAGTGAATTGACTGTAAAGTTGAAGATCACCATCAATTCTGAAACGAACTCTCGTGTATGTTTCTTCAGGTTCAATGTGAATATCACTGGCATTTTGTTGGTAAGCTTCCATGATGATACTGTTGACTAACTTAACAACAGGGGCTGATTCAACACGTTCTGCCATGTTGGCATCATCCATGTCAAGTGCTCCAAACTCTGCATCAGTGAGTCCATCTGCACGAATATCATCCATGAGCTCATCAGTATTACTACGACGATAAGCACGCTCAATGGCTTTATTGATGTCTGATTTAGAAGAGATGACTGTTTTGACTTCTAAACCGGTAATCATGCTTAAATCTTCAAGACAATTGAAGTCAAGAGGATCATTGGTCGCAATGGTTAAGGTTCCAAGTCGAAGATAGAGTGGGAAAATCTCATGTTTGCGTGCAAAGGATTCTGGAACCAATCGAATCACATCAAAATCAATCATAAGGATTGGATTTTCAACATATTCAATTTTCAATCTCTTCGCTAAGGAGAGTAAAATATCCTTTTCAGAGACATAGCCTAAATCAATGATGACTTCACCTAAACGCTTTTTTAATACCTTCTGACGGGTTAATGCTTCGTTAAGTTGATCCTGCGAAATAATGTTCTCTTCTAATAATAATTGCCCGAGTGGGATTGAAATCATAAACAGACCCTCCTTATGTTTAATTGTGATTCATCTTTTTGTATAATGATAGTCAAAGAGGTCAACTATGGAGCTACTTATTCTTATCTATATCTTCAGTTTAGGCGCAATACTAGGATCATTTTTCAATGTGGTGATTTATCGATTACCTAGGAAATTATCTGTTGCTAAGGGCACATCCTTTTGTCCAAAGTGTGAACATCGTATCATGCCATTAGAACTCATTCCTATCCTTAGTTATGTCTTCCTTAAAGGACGTTGTGCTCATTGTCATGAACCTATTTCAGTTCGTTACCCTTTAATTGAAGCGCTGACTGGATTTATTTTCTTAATCTCATATCTTCGTTTTGGTTTGAGTTATCAAACGATGATTGCGATGATATTGGGATCATTATGCTTAATCATTGCGATGATTGATTTTGATACCATGGAAATCTATGATCGCTTTCATGTTTTTATCCTTATCTTAGCCATAATCCATATTGCATTTTTCACTTCACTGCCCTTTGTTGATCATCTCATTGGATTTTTCATTATCAGTGTCCCCTTCTACATCCTCGCCATTATCACAAATGGAATTGGTGGTGGTGACATCAAACTCATGGCGGCAAGTGGTTTACTTTTAGGATATCAAGCCACCCTTGTCGCCTTCTTTATTGGAGCAATCTTGGGAGGAAGTGTCGCTATAGTATTACTTGCACTTAAGAAATCTCAGATGAAGTCACTCATTGCCTTTGGACCATACTTAGCCATAGGAATATTCATTGCTTACTTAGTTGGAATTCAAGTATTTGAGTGGTACATCAGCTTACTTATTTAGGATTACTAGGAACATCTGGTCCAGTCACTTCATTTGGGTGATTGCCAAAATCGCCTTTATAAATGTCTAAGAGTTCTTGTTCAGTGAGTTTATGAACTGAATAGACTCGAACCGTAATACTGCCTTCACGATTGACTAAATCATAGAACGCATTACTCACAAAATAAGTTGTATCAAACCCTTTCACTTCATCAACAATGTTGATGAAGTTTTCAAATGTGGACGAAAATTGATAACTGTACTCTGCAAACAACATTTGCGTGGTTGAAGCAGGCAGTGGAGTGATTGGGGTAACGGTCACATTGTTGTAATCTTGAATCAGTTCTAAAAGACGATAGACTTGTGGACTGACTTGCGTATACAAAAGTTCTGGGGTAGCCACTTGAGTATCTGATAAATTTACACTTGTCACTCTTGCATTGTACTTAGCTAAAACTGGCAACAACCAACGTTCAAACTCAGCCGCATGAAGAGGATTTGAAATGGTGCTTAACACAGAAGCTGTTTCTTCAATTTTCACATCACGACGTGTTCTAAGTTGAGGTATGATTCCTAAATTGGTTTCGGTTTGAAGTTTTCTAAACTCAAGTTGACTTAATTGATCTCTATTATCCGCAATTTCTAAATTTAACGGATTCAATAAGAAGGCATAAAACAAAGCTCCTGTCACAAAGACAGCCATAAAGAATAACAAGAAAACTTCACGCTTTGATAATTGTGTCATCTTATTGTCCTCCTTTGAGAATAATGGTGATGCTGGAGTTGTAAATTCCATCAGTCAAAGTATAACCACTGTATTGCACTTCTTGAAATGCATTGGATCGTCTAAGTCTCATGACATAATCCGATACCGAGTACACACGTGTTCCAGAAACATCAAAGATAATGGCATCTCCACTGTAGGAGATGGAATTCATTCTTACAGTACCAGGACGCTCTGCCACAATCAAATTAACGGCTGATGAGCTAAAAGTAGGTTGAAGTGCAAAGACATCTTGTGCACTTTTGAGTTCATTCAATATCGCATCCAACTTAGTCACATCTTCATTAAGTTGATCTGCTTCATTGCTGCGTTCAACAATCTGAGGACTGTTGAGGTAATCTTGAATGGTTTTAATGTTTTGTTTTAAGTTACTGTTTTCAATGAACAATACAAGCCAATAGGCACTTGCGATTAACAATGTTCCAACAAAAATCATGACATAAATACGTCCGGTAGCATCTCTATTCGCTCGAATTTTACTGATTTTTTGATAACTTTCGAGTAAGTTCATGTCTTGTTTTTTCATGAGATCACTTCCTTAACAATACGCCAATGGCGTTGACATGTTTATTTTCTATATCAATATTTCTCACATTTTTTACGATATCACTGAACAACTTGCCAGGAATATTCAAGCTTTGTTCAACACTATCACTGACTTGTCGCAAGATGGCATCTTGACCGGTGTACACAATGGTGTGAATGCCTTTACTGTTTCGTGTGAAGGTATATTGACTCATTTTACTGATACTCTCAACTATCTCATCAATTTCAGCCGCTTCATCTTCTCTTACACTTAAGCGTGTGTTTCTTGTGAGCACATAGATTCCTTCATCAAACAAATACAGTTTCAGCTGACCTTTTTGCACATCTGCCACAATAAACTGAACTGTTGTGTTCGATACATTGAACTCAGACATCATCTTGATAACAGCATTAGAAGCGGTATCAAGCGTATTAATTTTCAAATTCGCTTTCTTAAAAGCCGTCACATAAGATTCAATGGCTGTTTCTAGAATAGCCACAGCCAATACTCGATACATTGGATTACCATCTTTTTCAACTTCTTCTAATGGAATATAATCCATCAAGTATTCAGGAGTAAGATGGAGAGCACTCATCATTTCTGAGCGTACAAGAAATGGCAAACGCTTCTCATCAACCTTTGGAACTAAAATTTCTCGG